>NZ_JCACHA010000625.1:0-15917 GCF_059503625.1 Skermanella sp. | reverse complement strand
CCGTCCGTCATGCCCCAAATATGGGAGTAGCACTCAAGCTCTAACAGGCCTTAGGCTGGCTTCACCTCCCGTCCGATCGCCCAGACGAAGCCTGCGAGTTCGCGTGCCACGGCGGTGACCGCGACAGTGAGCTGTTTGCCGCGTGACGCCAGAGCCCGGTACCGCGCACACAACCGATTCTGTGCCTTCCAGGCAATGTCCTTAACCGATGCCGGCAGCTTCTCGAGCACGTAGTGCTTCAGCTTGCCGGTGCGCGGTGGATGTCGATAGGTCCACGCACTCTCGACCAGGGCCCGCCGCAGTCGGCCATTGCCGGCCTTGGTGATCCCGAGGCGGCGGACGGTGTTGCCGGTCGATCGCTCACCCGGCACGAGCCCGAGGTATCCCATGAACTGCCGCGCGGTCTTGAAGCGTCCCAGATCGCCGGCCTCGACCATGATGGTCGCAGCCGTCACGAGGCGAATGCCACGCAGCGCCTGCAGCGCCTGCAGCGCCTCCACCACCGGCGCCAGCGACCAGCCGGGCAGCAGTTGGGCGATCGACGCCTCTATCCGGCCCAGGCGCTCGCGCGCATGCCGCTCGGCAAGAACCATTTCCTGCAGCACCACCTGCTGGGCTGGATGAGTGAAGGTCAGCTCTTGCAGCCAGCGTACGTGCATCGTGCCCCATGTCGTCTTGCCGGAGTATGCCCGGCCGTGCTTCAGCAGCAGCGACGATATGACTTGGCGTTTGCGCCGCAGGTCGGCGACGGCCGCCTCCCGCGCGCGAACCAGGTCGCGCATCGCTTGATGCCCCTTGTCTGGCACCCGGACTGCAGTCAGCTCGCCAGCGCACCAGCTGAACCGCGTCCCGCCGGTTGGTTTTGAAGCGGTCGCCGGCTTTGCGCGGGATCAGCGATGGCGCGACAACGGTGCAATCATGGCCAAGGCTGATGACCTGCCGATACAACCCGTACCCCGTCGGGCCGTTGACGGCAGTGCCGTCAACCGTAGCACACGTGCAGCTTGCCATGCCTCGCCACCAAGCGCGTCAGCAGTTTGCGCACGGCTTCGGCAGTAGCGTCGATCTCACCGATGTACCGAACCTTCCCGCCCCGGCCAGGTTCGGCCATCGCCACCGCGTGCTTCGCCTTGGCCGCGTCTATCCCCACGAAAACCAGGCGGCGATCTCCTGCACCATGGCTTCAATCGCGCGCCGAGTGGCTTCGGGCGCCAAGCCCGCGTGATCATGAACGTCCATCGCGGAATCCCTCAGGGCGGTGAAGCCGAGCGCTACAAGCAGGGGGACGAGGGGCTCACCCTGCCACGCTCTAGTGCTGTCAAAGCAAGTTGGTGCTTCTCTAAGAGTCCTTCCGGAAAGAAGTTGAGTCGCTGGAATCGGTTGTGATTTCCTGGATCAGTGACGTGCTGGGGATTGGCGCATGTGGAAGCCGGAACACCGTCGGGCGGCGACGCGGCGTGGGCTACGCTATGAGAGCGACCTGACGGATGCGCAGTGGTTGACCTTGGTTGGCGAAGGCCCTCGGGGGCAAGTTGCCCAGGGCTGAGTGCGGCCGCTCCTCGTTGGTGTGGCACCCCCATTCCTCTATGCGCGCCCTGGCGTCGGCCAGCGACAGGAACCACGAGGCGTTTAGGCATTCCGCCCGCAGGCGGGCATTGAACGCCTCGATGAAGGCGTTGTCGGTGGGCTTTCCAGATCTGGAAAAGTCGATCTCCACCCCGTTTAGAGCATCCACCAGTCCCCCGGGGGAAGTCCACTCCTACGCCCGGAACTGGTTCCCGCCGGTCGTCATCCAGCACGCCGTCTGGTTGTACGGCCGCTTCGCGCTCAGCTCCCACGACGTCGAGGACCTGCTGGCTGAGCGCGGCCTCGACATCTCCTACGAGACGATCCGGCGTTGGGTGCTGAAGTTCGGGCCGGCGATCGCCTGGCGCCTTCGGCGAGGCCGCTTTCAAGCTCGGCTCTCGCCGTATAGGCTGCAACTCGATGTTCCATCATCGGCGGGCGGTACTCTTTCGGCGTGACTCTACTCGTACGAGAAAGGTTGCTTCGCATGCGGGTCTTTGTAAGCTACCGGCGCCAGGATAGCGCTGCGTGGGCAGGACGATTGGCGGACTACCTTTCGGACCGACTGGGTGCGGCAAATGTATTTCGGGACCTGGACACCATCCGGCCAGCCGAGAACTGGCTCGACAAAATTCAGGCTGCCTTGCAGAAGGCCGACTGCACCCTTGTCGTGATTGGGCCGTCCTGGCTTGACGCAGCGGATGGGGAAGGTCAGCGACGGCTCGACAAACCGGGTGACCTAGTGAGGTTAGAGGTCGCCACCGCTCTCCGCAGCACGAAACTTGTTGTCCCGGTGCTTGTTGGCGGTGCCAGGATGCCGCTCGAGTCGGTGCTGCCCAACGACCTTCGGCCTCTGACGCAGCGCCAGGCAGTCGAATTGGCGGACCACCGTTGGCGCGACGACATTCAGCATCTGCTCACCGCGGTCGCGGGGCGGGTTTGGTGGCGCCGCGGCATTCTGATCGGAGCCGGGGTTCTGCAAGCAGCATTCGTCGCATTATGGATATACGTTGGCTTCTTGGAAGCCCGGATCGCACGAAGCGAAGCGCAAAGCACGGGCCTTCGGGACGCGTACATTGCGAAGATGCAAGTCGGAAGCGACCAGTGTATGGCTGGCATTTGGCCGGAAGGTTCCGTGAAAGGGCCGAGCTACGCGGAAAACGGCCACATGGTCACCGAGCTATGCAACGGCGTTTCAGGTTCTCTAAGCTATTTCGGAAGGCTGTTTGACGATGAGCAGATCTGGCGCCTGCCGCCTTCGCGTGAGACCGCCGCGCGGTTCGCAACGGTTTTCGATGACGCCTTCAATCGCAGCTTTGAGCCTTACCTCAGATCGGGCTGGACGGAGCCACTCAGCGAGGCCGCTTTGACGCTTGCGCGTCGGGCGAAGGCCGAGTTGGCCATTCAAGGGCAGCAGATCGTAGCTTTGAAGCAGGCAGCAGGCTCAGCCGCCGGTCGGCTACAGTTTCTCCAGCCCGTGGTGACCCTGGGCAAGTTTTGGACCTTGATGTTAGTCGCCGCAGTTGTCCTGTGGCTGGTGCGCGGCCGACGAAGGTTCATCGACTGAGTGACTCGTGTGGGCGGCCGCCTCATGGCCTGACGGCACCGTTGGACGGAGGCCTGATCGAACGCGAATGGCTGAACTTTTACGCACCGGCCGACATGCCGGCCGACTGCGATCTCGTCTTCCAGAGCTGGGACACAGCGAACAAGTGCACCGAGCTCAGCGACTACAGCGTATGCACGACATGGGGCTTGAAGTCACGACACCTGTACCTCTTACATGTGCTGCGCGTGCGACTGGATCACCCTGGTCTGAAGCGTGCTGTGCGTGAGCAGGGCGAGCTGCATCGGGCCAGCACAGTGGTGATCGAAGACAAGGCTTCAGGCACGCAGCTGATCCAAGGGTTGGTCGGTGCGGGCATGCACAACGTGAAAGCCTACAAGCCGCCTGGGGATAAGGTCATGCGCATGCACGCCCAGACAGCAGTCATTGAGATTGGGTTTCTCCACCTACCTCGAAAAGCACCCTAGTTGGACACCTACATCCACGAGCTGCTGACGTTTTCTCGAGGTCGCACCGACGATCAAGCCGACTTGACGGCCCAGGCCCTCGCCTGGTTCAGGCAGCATACGTTTGAGCCGGGCATGCTGACCTACTATTGCCAAACGTCGGAAAAGCTCGATCGATGAGCTGCCCGTAGCTGGTCCGTTTCACTGACTGCTTGGAAAGGCGGATTGCCGAGTAATACCGTCTTCGGGTGATCAGCTCGCCTGAACCGGCCTGGGCCACCAATGGAAGTCGGTGTGCGGTCGGAGGATGGCGGCATCGGGCTGGCGACAGCGCGCAGCGATCGTGGTGCTGAGTTCGTCGAGCGAGGCGAGGTGCTGATTGGCGATCGGCTCATCCACCAGGGACCAGAGATGCTCAGCCGGTTGGAGTTCGGGCGAATAGAGCGGGAGCAAGACGAGGCTGATCCCGTCGGGGATGGCCAGACCTTCGGGTCCATGCCAGCCGGCGTTGTCGAGCACGAGGATGCTGCTGCGCTCGCGTCCTGCGCCACTCTCGCGGGCGAAGGTGGCGAGTAGTACGGCAAAGAAGGGCTTCGAGAGGCCGCTGCAGAGACACCAGACCGCCTCGCCGCTGGTTGGCTGCACGAAGGCAGCAACATGCAGCCACTGGCAGCGGTGGTGGCGGAGGGCGATCGGCCGCTGACCGACGGGCGCCCAGACCCGGCGGCGGATCGGCTTCAGGCCGAGACGGTGCTAATCCTCCGCCCAGACCTCGACCGGTCGCTCGGGGTGCGCTGCCTTGGCCGCGGCGACAGCGGCATCGAGCCCCCCTTGAAGGCCGCCCTCTGCTCGGGCGTGGCCGCCCGCGGATGCCGCGGGCGCGGTGCCTGCACGGACCATTCGACCCGCTTTAGCGCTTCCCAGCCGCGCTGCGGATGCACCCGCTCCAGGCCAAGCTGCCGCGCCATTTGGGCCGCGACCTTCGGCCTGCTCCACAACCCGCCGTCCTCGGGCGGCGTCCGCAGCCGCTCGGCCAGGGCAGCCAGCGCATCTTTGGTCAGCAGGCTCGAGCGCGCCTCCAACTGCTTGACCGACAGATGATCAACGATCCGGGCCATGGCGCCCCTCCCTGACAGCGCCAGGCAGCTTGATACCCGCGCCCCATCCTAGTCGTCCGACGATAGGAGACTGTGAGAGTGTTGGTGTTGTTCGGCGGGTCTGACCCTCAACTTGATTGACCTGGTGTCATAGTACCGACGTGTCGGCCTGCCGGACGACGTTCGGCGATCAGGCGGGAGGTGACCTCATAGGAGCCTGAGGCCGACCATCCCGTCACAGTCCTGTCCGCCCGTCGGATCGCCGGACCCGCACCCGATGGGAGAACCGGCAGGATGAACGAGGCCAGCCCGCACGACATCATCGTCGGCATCGACATCCACAAGCACACCCACGCCGCCGCACCTCAAGGTGGCCCGTGACACCGCCGTCAAGGCGCGGACCCAGGCCATGCTGGCGCTGAAGGCCATCATGATCAGCGCGCCGACGGCTCTGCGCGAGCAGCTCGAGGCAGTCGCCGGCCGGATGGTGCTGGTTCGGCATCTGGCGGCCTTGCGGCCGAGGCCGCTGACCACGACCACCGCCTCGGCCAAGGCCAGCCTGCGTGCCATCGCCCGCCGCTGGCTCGACCTCGACATCGAGATCCGGTCACACGACGCCCATCTTGGCTGGCTGACCGAGCGGTGCGCGCCGGAGATGGTCGCGGCGCATGGCATGGGGACCGCGACCGCGGCGGCGATGCTGGTCCTCGTCGGCGATGAGCCGGAGCGGATCCACTCCGAAGCTGCCTTCGCCAAGCTCTGCGGCGCCTGCCCGGTACCGGCCTCCAGCGGCAAAACCAGCAGGCATAGGCTGAACCGCGGCGGGCATCGTCAGGCCAACGCTGCCCTCCACCGCGTGGTGGTCGTACGCATGCGCACTCATCAGCCCACTCTCAACTACGTCCGGCGCCGCACTACCGAGGGCAAGAGCAAGCGGGAGATCATTCGCTGTCTCAAGCGCTTCGTCGCACGCGAGATCTTTGGCTATCTCTGCCGACCATCCAAAGCCGTCTGCCCAGCCCAAAACACCGCTTGACCGCTATAGGAGCATCGGTGCCGTTCTATTTGCCAGCGATGAGGTCGCTCATCCGCCTGACCGGAAGCTGGTCCGCCTTCCTTTTCAGCAGTTCGTCGAACCTCGCTAGGGCGGGTTTAATGATCCCCCCGTCAAGGCCCTGAGCAAGTTCGTCTATGGAGACGTAGCTGATAGGCTCGAGAACCCACGAGCGGTGCTTGATCCAAAGGTCCCGGAACATCGCAAAGGGCTTCTCCCCCTGCTCGATAATCGGCACGAATGGAACCATGTATTCGGGGACGACCGCCTGAATTTCCAGGGGCGTGGATCTAGGGTTTGTGATGTCGGCGATGACGAAGCGGGACAGGCCAGCCAGCAGCCTGACGGTCTCCGTGAAGTCCTTCGTGTCCGGCTTATCGAAGTTGAACACTATCGGCACGAAGCCGCGCTTACGGAGTTCCTCTCGCAGTTTCTCCAGAATGGCAAGCCTGCCTTCGGTGAACCGCCCTAGGAGCAGCACACCCTTCCTGCCGATGGTATCGATCACGCCGCGGATTTTCTCGTTGTGGAGCAGCAGGTAAACGAACTGCGCAACCTCGATGTTGTCGATGGCGATCTCAGCTTGACCCTCTGGCGTGATGACAAGGCTGTCTTGCTTAGCCCCCTGCAGCTTCAGGTCCCAGGCGGATATGCCGTAAATGCGGCAGCTGGTGAGATTCGCGTCCGTGAGGATTGTCTCTACAAGGGAGGCACGCTCAAGACTCGCCCCGGAGAGGTCCGACTTGGAGAGATCCGCCCCGGAGAGGTTCGCCCCGGAGAGATCCGCCCCGGAGAGGTTCGCCTCGGAGAGGTTTGCCTTAGTTAGGTCCGCCCTGCGGAGGTCCGACCCGGATAGGTCCGCATTGGAGAGGTCAGAACCGGAGAGGTCTGCCCAGGTGAGCCTCTTCTGGGCAAGGCTCACCTCGCGGAGGACCGCCCCGCTGAGGTTCAACCCGAAGAAGTCTACCCAGGAAAGGTCCGACCTGCGGAGATCCGCCCCGGAGAGGTCCGCCCCGGAGAGATCCGCCCCGGAGAGGTTCGCCCCGGAGAGATCCGCCCTTGAGAAGTTTACCTCGATGAGGTGCGTCTCGGAGAGGTTTGCCTTACGAAGGATCGCTCCGCGAAGGTCCGCCTTGTAGAGGTCCGCCCCAGAGAGGTCCGCCCTAGAGAGGTTTGCGTCGTTGAGGTGCGTCTTGGAGAGATTTGCCTTGGACAGGTTCGCCTCGGACAAGTCCGTCCTCATGAGGAACGCTCCAACGAGGTACTCCTCGGAGAGGTTCGCGCTGGAGAGGTCTGGCCTCGTGTTTCCCTGCCCGTCTATCCATCTATTCCAGACATCAACCCCTCGCCGGAGCCGTTGGAGTTGATTTTCGTCAGCCATCTTTGGGAGTGTGCGGTTCCAGGGTGTAGTGGTTCGAATCTGAGATGAACCTCAATGGCTGTTCTGTCTAGTGACCTGCCCCCGATTGGGGATCCACGGGCTATGAGAGACTTGGCCCATGATCTGGCTTGGCCATTTGGCCCTGCCGGAGCGGAGCGTAGGCGGGGCTGTGCGGCCGTGGCAACAGCGCCTCCGGTGCTGGTGGCCGGTAGCCCAGCGCGCTGTGCGGCCTGACCGTATTGTAGTGCCGCCGCCAGCGCTCGATCAGCACCTCGGCTTCCCGTAGCGAATAGAATATCTCCCGGTCCAGCAGCTCGTCCCGGAGCTTGCCATTGAAGCTCTCGTTGTAGCCATTCTCCCACGGGCTGCCAGGTTCGATAAACAGCGTCTTCACCCCAACCCGGCCAAGCCAGCCGCGCACCTCCTTCGCCACGAACTCCGGCCCGTTGTCAGAGCGGATGTGCCCGGGCGGCCCGCGTTCGACGAACAGATCCGCCAATGCCTGCAACACGTCATCCGAGCTGAGCCGCCGCGCCACCACGATCGCCAGGCATTCCCGCGTGTACTCGTCAATCACCGTCAGCATGCGGAACCGCCGCCCGTCATGCGTCCGGTCCTGCACGAAGTCGTAAGCCCAGACATGCCCCGGCCAGCATGGCCGCAGACGCACGCAGGAGCCGTCGTTCAGCCACAAACGACCGCGCTTCGGCTGTCGCCGCGGCACCTTCAGCCCCTCCCGCCGCCAGATCCGCTCCACCCGCTTGGCGTTCACCCGCCAGCCCCGGGCTCGCAGTAGCGCAGTGACCCGGCGGTAGCCGTAGCGGCCATACTCCGCCGCCAGGGCTACCGTCGCTTCGGTCAGCGCGGTCTCGTCAGCGACGACAATGCCTATGCAGAGGCGCTGTTCCGCACAGCCAAGTACCGCCCCGACTTCCCCGCCGCGGGCTTTGCCGATCTCGCCAAGGCGCGGCAGTGGGCGGCCGACTTCGTGCACTGGTATAATCAAGAACACCGGCACAGCGGCATGCTGCCGAGGACCGGCCCATCCTGGCCGCCCGTCACACGCTGTATCAGCAGGCCCGCGAGGCCAATCCGCGCCGCTGGAGCGGGCCGACCCGCAACTGGACCCCGATCGGTGCCGTCACCCTCAACCCAGAACGCGACAGCATCGTCCCGCTCAGCACCTCGGAGCAGACCGGATAGGGAGAGCCATTACGAAACCAAGGCGACAACTAGCTTGACGCGCACCGGCGTGCTTCCGGCACCCCCATCCCGGTCCATCGACGGTAGCACCGAGGGAGGGCGCCAGGGCCTACATATGCCTGATAATAACCCGGTCGAGCGCCTGCTGCGCGGCATCGCCGTGGCCAGGAAGAACTTTCTGTTCCTCGGCAGTGACACAGGCGGCGAGCGTGCCGCCATCGTCTACACCATCGCCGAAACAGCCAGGCTCAACGGCTACAACCCCGAGGCCTACGTCACCACCGTGCTCGACCGGCTGGCGAAGGGTCACCTCGCCAGCAGGATCGATGACCTGCTGCCGTGGAACCTTAGCCCAGATGGTCAAGCCGTGGCTGTAGGCTGACGCTTACGAATGTATGAGATGTCGGCCAGCCAGAACTGGTCCGGCCTCTCCGCGGTGAAGTTCCGAGCCAACAGGTTGGGGGCGACCGGCAGCTCGGGGTGGCTGTCCGTGGTACGGGGTGTGCGGCGGCGGCCCCGGCGGGCCGAGAGCCCGATCTCGCGCATCAGCCGCTCGACGCGCCGGCGCGAATGCCGCAGCCCTCCCCGGCAGAGCTCGGCGTGGACGCGTGGCGAGCCGTAGACCCGCAGGCGGGCGGCGAAGATGCGGCCGATCCGCCCACGGAGTTCGACTTCTGCCTCGGCCCTGGTTTGAACGGCGGGGATCGCGCGCAGCCAGGCGTAGAAGCCGCTCACGCTCACGCCGACCACCCGGCACAGCGCGGCCACGGCGTGGTTCGCCCGCTCGGTTGACACAAAGCTGAACGTCGTCACGCGATCCCCTTGGCGAAAAAAGCCACCGCCTTACAGAGGATCTCCAGGTCCTCGTTGAGCCGCTTCACCTCGCGCTTCAGGCGCTGCGTTTCCGCCTGCTCTGCTTTGCGCGCCGCCAACGCCTCGGCCGAGCCGGCTGCCAAGTGCTCGGTGCGCCATTGGCTAAGCTGCCCGGTGCCGATGCCGAGTTCCGTCGCCACCTCCGACAGCCCCTTGCCGCCGTCCAGCAGCCGCTTCACCGCCTGCGCCTTGAACTCCCTCGTGATGCTCCGTCGGGTTCGCCTCTCCGCTATCCTTCCCTCCCGGGGTGCCTGGGTTCGTTAGCAAACCCTCCAGCCCCAGGGGGGAAGTCCACCCGGACGATCTGCACCGTCACTCCGCCGATCTGAGCGGCCTCGGTGCGCGACGCTCCATCGTGAATGGCTGCCAAGGCCAATAGGCGCCGGGCCTGGGCTGCATCCTTGGTCCGTCGAGCCGCAGTACGAAGCCCAGCCGCGTCAAAGTCAGCTCGCAGTGCGATGGGCATGGCGAAGCTCCTCTGTTCGCCACGTTGAATCAGAGCGCCGCCAGTCTTGGGAATTCCCAACGAGTCACACTCTCGGAGACTTGGTATTAGTCCCTAATAAAATGTGCCTCCGGAAATTTGGTAGCCCCCAAGATAAGATGAGCCAAGTCGAGACTCCGCTCCGGCGCAAAAGCTGCCAATGCAGCACAGAATCCGTATGCAATCTCCAGGGAGGTCACTCCATGCTGTAGGCGAAGCATTCGGCAGTAGTTCCGCCAGTCCTTAGCCAGCGCGAGCGCAAGGATTAGATCGGGAAGCAACTCATGTCGTTGTGTCTGAGGAGCATGTTCGGCGGCAAGCACGAGCAGATCGCCGAATGCTGGCGGATTCGGCTCGGTCATCGCTTCCATCAATGCTTCTACGTGTTCTTTTTCTTCAAGGTTCAAAGCAAAGCTGAACGTGGCGTCCCGCAGCTGAACTGCGTGACCTGTATGGGCTAATGCAAGGAATCTATGTCTAGTGATCCCGCTGCCCTGCTCGACAAGATGAATCGGCTCCAAGGTGAAACCTCGCCGGGCGAGCGCAATACACCACTTAGCTTTAATCTCATTTTCAATCCCGATCGCATGTGCGAGCTGAAGGGCCACTTCGCTGAAGACCTCATCGACGCCGATGCAGCGCTGCTCCACAGATAAGTCAGTCGCCAGATCTACCCAGGCCTTGATTGCATGCCACTCCTCTGAGTTGGAGACCCTTATGCGCAAACGCATCCGTGGGCCGGTCCCGGGCCACGGTAGGTTCCTCATGTGCAAAGCATTGCGCAAGTGCCCTTCAGCCTCTGCAAGAAACTCGGCTGCTCGGTCGTCATCGCCCAAGCGCCGGTACCCCCGAATTAGGACCGGGAGTGAAGCGGTCCGATCTTTCGCATCTGACATGCTCTGGATCCTGTGGTGGATCTGATCCAGCTGTTCACGTAAACAGGAGGCTTCTGCCATCTCAGCCAAGCAGGCCGGCAGCTTCGCTCGGCTCTGGAGGCGAGATAGTGTCTCGAGCGCGACCTCCGTGATCCCTGCCCGAGTCTGGGCTACGGCAACTGACGTGGTAATTCGGTCCTGGCCGCCCGCGTTCCGGCCGTCGGCTATCTCCAGCCCCGCCCAACATTCCCATGCATCATCGAAGCGACCCTGCTGGGCAGCGATACATCCCATTTTTCCCAACGCGGCACTCGCCATCCAGGTACTTTTGAGCTCCTCAACGAAGCGGCACGCTTGCCGGTGATTTCCGCATTGCTCATGGGCGATCGCGGTTTCCATCAACACTTGCGCCCGATCGCCCTCCGCCACATCGCATTTTCTGAGCAGAGCGCGGACTACACTATCTTTGCCCTGTCTGACCAGCACTCCAACTACTTGCGGCAGAACGAGGGCATATGTTTCTTCGTTCTCGACGAGACCTAAAACATCTGCGGCCTCGCTCGCTTGATCCGCCCCCGCGAGTATCTTCACCATGACCTCGAGGGCGCGTACCGGGTCCACCGACCCTTGGGGTCTCATCCGCCCGAGCAGTGCATCAGCTATAAGATCGCGAGCGAGCCTCGGCCGACCCTCCTGTGCGGCGTTGCGGGCGAGCTCGACCAAAACGGAAAAGCGCTCGTCGGCGTCGGCCAGCGGCGGAATATCAATCTCCTCCGAGGAACCGAGCTGCCGGATCTTGTCCACTAACATGTATTGCAAAGCCAACCTTTGACAGAGACGTTCCTTAATGGAGCGGCTGGCCGCCAAGGCACCGTCGCGGTTACCCGCCTCGAGCTGCATTTTTAAAATGTTGAGCCGTCGCCAATCATCGCAGTGTGGGGCTGCAAGCTCTTGCGTGAATAGCTCTTCTGCCCGCGCCAGATCGCCGCTTTGTGCAAATGCGAGGGCCAGGTCCGGGCTCGCTGGATCACCAGCTTCGCCGAACGCTTCGCAGGCATGGTTTAGCGTCGCCTGGGGCGCTAGTCCTGCCCTAAATTCGAGTGCGGCCAGCTTCGCCAGGCAACGCCCACGCACAGCCTGACCTTGCACCCTTAAGAGTATCTGGTGCGCGTCCTCGAACCAGCCCGCAAGTGCCTCTTCTTCGGCGATCGCAGCCAGCATTTGATCCTGCTCGCCCGCATCGCCTTCCTCATCGACCCCCGCTATCGCGGCCTCAAACAGGTCGTGAGCTTTCCGACCGTGGCCGGCGTGCGCGAGGTGACGGGCAAGCACGGCCAGCGCTCGGGCGTAAGGCGCTGGAGCAGTGATAGCGTCGACCTCGACCAGGGCACCGTCATAGTCCCCTTTGGCAGCCTTTCGAGCAGTGATCTGCTCACGGATTCGGTCGACGCGGGCCCGAATAAACTGCTCGCCAAGCTCAAGTGCCACCTCGTCAAAACCCGCATTCACCAGGCGCACTATTAGGTTGCTGAAGGTGCCTGGCAAACGCTGAACCTCACTAGGATCGAATAGATGCGTGACGAGGTGCCGGAACAAGTTCCCATCGAGTGCAGCAACCGGAAAAAGGAGAATAGTCGCAGCTACATCACTGGCGTAATTTGAAATCTTCGGTGCTGCCCCTGCAGCTAACTTTCCAAGGAACAGCCTGGCTTGATCCTGCGCGCCCACTTCCGCAAGCTCCCAGGCCAGCAACAGGCTCCATAACCAATGCAGCTCTGGTTCCAGTGACGCGAGCACCACCTGCGCCCGCTGAACGCGGCCCTGTCTGAGCAGCTTGAGCGGCGATTCGCAACGGATCGCCATATCCGCACGTGCACCCTGGCGAAGCAGAAACTCGCCAATTCCTGGAACGTCGCGGCGTTCAATCGCGGCGGACAATGCTGCTCTGAGCAACTGGAGTGGCAAGTCCGGTTGCTCCGGCATGTGCTCGAGCTGCGCGTCCTGGAACTTGTCGTCCCGAGCGAGGTCGAACAGATCCTGGACCCGCCCGGCCTCTATCAGGTGGTAGGGTAAATGGCTAAAGTAGTAGCCGTCGTTGGGCCCGGATGCCCAACCATCACGGCAAAGGCCGCTATAGCCATCGATGAGACGCGAATGTAGCTGCGGGAGGTCATCGGCCCGCATTCGCATGTAATCATGCTGGAGGTCGTGCAGCACTATTTGCCCGTCATGGCCGTGTAACACGAGAGAGCGGTTGACCAATAGATCGATTGTCGCTCGCGCGTCGGGGCCACTCACCCCGACCGGGGCCCATAAGGTGGCGATCGCGGCCTCGGGTATAGCCGTGCCCGGCGCAAACACGACTAGATCGAGATAGCGCCGCGGCTGCTCGCGTGCATGATTGAGCGCTTCGACACTGACCTCAATCGCCTTTAGCAAGTCTGGATGAGGATAGTTCGGAAAGGCCCGCTCAAGCCTGTCCAGCTGGGCGTGTTTCAGCCGGTGCAAGGCGTCGCTCCAGCGATCCGCCGGCGCTCCCCTCACCATAGCACCGATCATGGCCAGCGCGAGCGGCAGATAGCCGCATTCCTGGGCGACCAGCTCCGCCTCATGTGGGAGATTCGACATTGCGATCTCCGACCAGCGGCTGAGCAGGTCGAGCGCTGCTGGCTTGCTCATCACCTTGAGCTGCATCCGACGTCCTATGGCGTTGAGGACGCCATTGTCACGGGTGGTGACCAGCAGCCGGCACCCCTCGCTTAGCATGTTCTGAAATAGCTCGACGAACTCTCTCGTCCAGACATCATCCAGCACGATTAGTAGGTTTTTGCTGGCAAGAAGCTGGGCCAGACGCGCCGCTGCTTCTTCCGGCGCCACGTAAGACGTGACATCATCTCGAAGCGCCTCGCCGAGTTGCTGTAAGGCGGACAACGGCGTCGCCCCTCCGCGGCAGGAGATCCAGACGATGCCGTGGTCAAAGCTGCGACGGGCGCGCATGGAGTTGGCGAGCGTGGCCGCCAGGACAGACTTGCCGACGCCGGCCATCCCCCACAGGGCGCTCACCTGGCGGTCAGGGGTGATCACCGCCGCGCTCTGCACATCTTCGAGGACTAATGCCGAAAGCTTTTCGAACGCTTCCACCGGCGGCACAAAGTGCTTGGGCAGTGCAGGCACTGCGGTTAATAACGGCGCCAACGGGTGGGGCGGGACTTGTAAGACGCGTAGCAGGTCTGCAAGAGCTGAACCGTAAGACCGTGATGGCGTGAACTCGATTGCATGAAGCTTGGACAGATCCTCATCATGCAGCAGCTGCACCTCTGCGGAAAAAATCTCGCTTGGAATAAGCGAGAAATCCCCGAGACGGAGGATCGGGACAATGCTGAGGCCAAAATAGGCGGCATGCTGTAACTCGACGCACACGAATTGAGACTGTACCGCCTTCGGTCCGATTACCACGATCAGACGCTCACATCTTCTGATCGCGTCCCGCAGCTCCTGCAGGTAGGAGCGGCCCCGGCTAGGCATTGATCTCCGATCCCACCAGACCTCAAAGCCGTACTTGGTAAGATCCCGGTGGAGCCGTTGTACAAACGGCTCGTCGTCATCGCGCGCGTATGAAATGAAAACGCGTCGTCCGCTCCCGCCCGCAGCCTGATGCGGGAACTGGGTCAGCTTGGGCCGTTGCTCCCAGAAGCGGAGCCATCGCGGAAGAAACCACAACATCAAGCGTCAGTCTGGGGCAAGGCAGCATCGGCAACAACCAAAATAGCACGAGGTCGTCTTTCTGACTCCGCACAGGCGGCCGCGGGTGGGGTGCACCACCGACCTCGTCGCCCTTGAAAGGCGGAGCGGCTCGGGCTGCGGCGGCCGATCGTTCTGCCCTTCGCGCCGGAGCGCTTCCGGGAGACGTCGGTCATGGAGCGCTCGGTGGCTGTGATCGGCCCTCATTGCGTGGTCCGGAGTGAATGTTAGTTCAGCGTTGGTCTGGGCGCCACGGTTTGCGTGGTCGGCGGCTCTGACCGGCGCAGTGCCGCGGATCAGGCCGCGAGAGTTGGCAGCACCACCTCGGGTGCTGGTGGCCGGTACCCTAGGACGCTGTACGCGAATAAACTCCTTACTGTGCTTGGGTTGTACGACGAGGCGACGTGCGATGATGGAGATCGTCGCAATCCAGATGTGCCCGGCAAAGAGGTCGGCGGCGCGGTCGTAGACGATGTTGAGGCGCCGGTAGCGGCTGAGCCAGGCGAACAGCCGCTTCACAACCCACCTGATCCCATTCGGCAGAAAGCGCCCGTCGCGCGTGCCGCCGGGCGAGATAGAGACATGGATTTCGTGCTCCAGCGCCGCTGCGGCGAAGGGCGCACCCTTGAAGCCGCTGTCGCCGAGGAGGTCACCTTCGAACCCGAGCGCAGCCAGCCGCGGCAGCATCGGCAGCACGCCCGCGCGGTCGTCCGTGTTGGCCGGCTGCAGTTCGAGATCGAGCAGCGATCCGTGCTTGTCGCAGACTGCGAACAGCTTCACGCCCTTCACCAGTTTGCCGCCATCAATGCCGCGTATCCAGGCGGTTGGTGCTGACCGCAGGGAGCAGCTGTCGGCCACCACTGCTGAGGGCAGCACCTCGTCGCCGCAGGCCAGCCGCCAGTCGAGCGCGAGACGTTGCCCCAGCCGGCGCCACAGCCCCAGCCGGGTCCAGCGGGCGAAGGCGCTGTGCAGGGTGGTGAAGGGAACGCCCGAGAGCCAGCCGGCGATGCGCCACTGTAGGCCGCCGAAGGTCAGGGTCCAGATCAGCCCGATCAGCCGCCGCCGCAGCATGAGGTCCGGCTTGCGGCCGCGGCGATGCACGCCGATCCGCTCGTGGTCCATGGCCACCAACTCAGCTTCGACGGCAAAGACGAAGACCTCGATGTCGGCCAGGGCGTTCCAGCCGTCACCACGGCTGGAGCGGGGAACACGGCAGCCGGAAGGCGGAGGCAGGTCGGCATTGCTGCGTAGGCTGGTGCGAGGCATCGGCCCAACATGGTGAGGCTCGGCCGACGCACTGCCTTACGTGTCCAAACCGACCTGAAGGGGCCAGCTTATTTCGCGTTCAGACTCTAATGCGCCATGTGGCCGCACGGTGTTGTAGTGTTGGCGCCAGCTTTCGATGACCACCTCGGCTTCGCGCAGGCTGTAGAAGATCTCGCCGTCCAGCAGCTCGTCACGCAGGCGCGCGTTGAAGCTCTCCACATAGCCATTCTCCCTCGGGCTGCCCGGTGGGATGTAGGCCGTTTTGGCACCAACCGCTGCGATCCAGCTCTGCACCGCCTTGGCCACGAACTCCGTGCCGTAGCACATCGGGAAGGTTGAACCGGCTTTGGATTGACCCGGTTCA
>NZ_JCACHA010000624.1:2634-15949 GCF_059503625.1 Skermanella sp. | reverse complement strand
GACGCCCGCGCCGAACTCTATCGCCAAGTCCAGCGCATCGTCCGCGAGGATGCCCCCTGGGCCTTCGTCGCCAACTGGAAGCAGAACGCCGTCACGACCGAGCGCGTGCAGGGCTTCGAACTCCAGCCCTCCTTCCTGCTCAACCTCGCCCACGTCTCCAAGGCTGCCCAATGACGGAGAGCTGAGCGATGCTGTCCTACGCGCTCCGCCGTCTGGCGATGATCGTCCCCGTCCTGCTCGGTATCTCCGTGATCGTCTTCCTGATCATGGCGATGATCCCCGGCGACCCGGCACTCGCCATCCTGGGGAGCTTCGCGACGCCCGAGAACACGGCGCAACTGCGCCAGGACCTCGGCCTCGACCGTCCGCTGGTCGAGCAATACGCCGTCTGGCTCGGCAACCTGCTCCAGGGTGATTTCGGGCGCTCCTACAGCCTCAATCGGCCCGTGCTGGATGAGGTGATCGAGCGCCTCGGCCCGACGCTGCTGCTGGCGGGAGCCTCGCTGATCCTGTGCACGATCCTGGGGCTGGCGGCAGGCGTCGTCTCCGCGGTGCGCCAGTACGGCTGGCAGGACAAGGCGCTGACACTGGCCGTCCTCGTAGGATTGTCCACTCCGTCGTTCTGGCTGGGCTTGATCCTTGTCCTGATCTTCTCGGTCGGGCTGCGCTGGTTCCCGGTCAGCGGCATGTACGCGATCTACGGCGGCGGCGGGTTGACCGATCTGCTGCACCATCTGGCGCTGCCTGCCGTCACCCTCGCCGTGGTGGCAACCGGCGTCATCGCTCGCCTGACCCGTTCGACCATGCTGGAAGTATTGCGGCAGGACTTCGTGCGCACGGCCAGAGCCAAGGGCCTGACCGAGAGGACGGTGATCCTCCGCCACGCGCTCCGCAACGCTCTCGTCAACATCGTGCCGATCATCGGCATCCAGACCGGTTTCGTACTCGGCGGGGCCGTTTATATCGAGACGGTCTTCCAGTGGCCGGGCATCGGCAGGATGCTGGTCACCGCGATCTCGACCCGCGACATCCTGCTGGTCCAGGGCGGCGTGCTGGTGGTCGCGGCCTGCTACGTCCTGATCAATCTGGCGGCGGACCTGATCCAGCACATGCTGGACCCGAGGATCGGCACATGACGGCGACCACCACCACTCTTCCCGCTGCCCGGCCCGGCACCTGGGCGCGCTTCGGCCGCAACCAGCTCGCCGTCGCCGGCGGCTTGATCCTGGCGGCCGTGGCATTGCTGGCGCTCGCCGCTCCGCTGCTACCCCTGCCCGATCCGAACGCCACCGACTTGGGCAACCGGCTGGCTCCCATGTTCAGCGCCGGACACCTGCTGGGGGCCGATCAGCTCGGCCGCGACCTGCTTTCGCGCATCGTCTGGGGAACCCGCGTCAGCCTTGCCGTCGGCTTGGTCGCCGCGATCACTGCGGCGGTCATCGGCTCGACCATCGGCATCGTCGCCGGCTTCTGCGGCCGATGGATCGACGGCGTGCTGATGCGGGCGATCGACATGCTGATGGCGTTTCCCTACCTGCTGCTGGCGCTCGCCATCGTCGCCGCCCTGGGTCCGGGACTACTCAACGCCCTGTTCGCGATCTCCATCGTCAACATCCCGTTCTTCGCCCGCGCCGTGCGCGGAGTCACCGTCGGGTTGAAGCGGCGCGACTACGTCGCCGCCGCGCGCCTCAGCGGCCAGGGCAGCCTGACGATCCTGACCGGCGAAATCCTGCCGAACCTGCTGCCGGTCATCGTCATCACCTTCTCCACCACGCTCGGCTGGATGATCCTGGAAACTGCCGGCCTGAGCTTCCTCGGCCTCGGCGCCCAGCCGCCCCAGGCCGATCTCGGCTCCATGCTGGGCGAAGGCCGCAGCCTCCTGCTGGTGGCCCCGCACATCGCACTGGTCCCCGGCATGGTGATCCTGCTGGTCGTGATCGGCATCAACCTCGTCGGCGACGGCATCCGCGACCTCGTCGATCCCCGCTTGGCGTCCGGCGGGCTTGTCCGCCCCGGCCCCGCGACCGCCGTCGCCCCCGACGCCATCCGGCAGCAGACCGGCGAACCCGCAGTCCCGGACGCGATCCTCAGCGTCCGCAACCTCCGGACCCACTTCCTCCTCGACGAGGAGCGCTACAAGGCGGTGGACGACGTCAGCTTCGACCTTCGTCCCGGCGAGTGCCTGGGCATCGTCGGCGAGTCCGGCTCCGGCAAATCGGTGACCGCCCTGTCGCTGCTCGGCCTCGTGCCCACTCCTCCCGGCGTCATCGTCGGCGGCAGCATCCTTTACCGGGATCAGGAACTCCTGGGCCTGCCGCTGCCCAAGCTTCAGGAGCTGCGCGGCAACCGCATCGCCTTCATCTTCCAGGACCCGCTCGGCACCCTCAACCCGCTGATGACCGTGGGCGAGCAGATCGCCGAGACCATTACCCGTCACCAGGGCGTCACCCATGCGGAAGCCCTGACCCGCGCCATCGGCCTGATGGACCGCGTCCGCATCCCCGATGCGCGCGAGCGCGCTTCCGCCTATCCGCACGAACTCTCCGGCGGTCAGCGCCAGCGCATCGGCATCGCCATGGCGCTTGCCAACGATCCCGACATCATCATCGCCGACGAACCGACGACGGCGCTCGACGTGACGATCCAGGCGGAAGTGCTCAAGCTGCTTCAGGACCTCCGCCGCGAGCGCGACACGGCGCTGCTGTTCATCACCCACGACTTCGGCGTGGTATCGGAACTGTGCGACCGCGTCATGGTCATGTATGCCGGCCGCATCGTGGAGACCGGCCGCACCGAAGAAGTACTGCGCGACCCCCGTCATCCCTATACCCGCCGCCTGATGGCCTGCGTCCCCGTCCTGGGCCAGCCGGAACGCGCCCTCGACGCCATCCCCGGTCTCCCGCCCGCCGTCAACCGGCTGCCGCCGGGCTGCCATTTCGCCGACCGCTGCGACCGGGTGATCGACCGGTGCCGGATCGGCTCGATCCCGCTCGAGGATCTCGGCCCCGGCCGCTCGTCCCGCTGCATCAGGGCTTTCGAACCATGACCGACGCGCTGCTGGAAGCCGCCGACCTGCACAAGAGCTTCGGCGGAGGCGGCTGGTTCACCAAGCGCCAGCCGGTCCAAGCCGTCCGGGGCGTCAGCATCGCCGTGCGTCCCGGTGAAACGCTCGGTATCGTCGGCGAGTCCGGCTCCGGCAAATCGACCCTCGCCCGCATGCTGGTCGGCCTGGAAACGCCCGACAGCGGCACGATCCGGATGGAGGGCCATGCGGTAGCGAAGCGGCGCTCCCTCGACTTCCACCGGCAGGTCCAGTTCGTCTTTCAGGACGCCTCAAGCGCGCTCAACCCGCGCAAGACCATCCGCCGCATCCTCGAAGACCCGCTGAACCACCTCCTCGGCCTGACGAGGAGCCGCCGGCGCGAGCGCGTCGAGGAGCTGATGGCGCTGGTCCATCTCCGCCCCGAGTTCCTCGACCGCTACCCCCACGAGTTTTCCGGCGGGCAGGCCCAGCGGATCGGCATCGCCCGCGCGCTGGCGGCCAAGCCGCGCCTGATCGTACTCGATGAACCCGTCTCGGCCCTGGACGTCTCGATCCAGGCGCAGATCCTGCTGCTGCTGAAAAAGCTCCAGCAGGAATTCGGCCTCGCCTACGTCTTCATCAGCCACGATCTGGCCGTTGTCGAGACCCTGTGCGATACCGTCGCCGTGATGCGGAACGGCGAGATCGTCGAGCAGGCCTCCCGCGCCACCCTGTTCAGCCAGCCCCGGCACCCGTATACGAAGACATTGCTGGCGAGCGTGCCGGGCGGATGGGCCGGCTCCTCACTCCCCTGACGGCGGCATCCGGAAGGTGAAGCGCGTTTCCTCTATCGACGAGTCGACGGTCAGCGAACCGCCATGGGCATGCGCGATCTCGGATGCGATATACAGCCCAAGGCCCAATCCCTCCTGACCGGCGCGGGCAGACGCACGGGAGAACGGCTGGAACAGGTTGCCCAGGATGCTTGCCGGGATCGGGGCACCGCTGTTGGCCACGGAAATTTCGAGACCGTCCGCGCCGCTCACCGCCTCGACCCGCACGGCTCCGCCGGGATCGCCATGGGTGAATGCGTTCGCGAGCAGGTTGGACAGCAACTGCGCGATGCGTCCGCTGTCGCAGGCCACGGGTTTGTTCAAGGCGATACGGCTCTGAACGATGCGGTCAGGCCAGACCGCCCGCATCTCGGCAACCGTCTGCTCCAGCATCGCCTCCAGATCCGGATCGACCGTTCTGGTCACCGAAAGGCCGCCGCCCAGGCGGCCGCGCGCGAAGTCGAGCACGTTGTCGATCAGCCCGGCCATCCGGGACGCGCTTTTCTCGATGAGATCCACGATCCGCACCGCCTTCTGGCTGAGCGGAGTCTTCCGCAGCAGCTTGGCGCCAGCGTCTATCGAGGCCAGCGGGTTGCGCAGATCGTGCCCGAGCACTGCGATGAACTGCTCCCGCAGTTGAGCCGTCTCCCGCTCGTCGAGCAGGGCCTTTTCGCTGGCCCTCAGTCGCTCCTGAACGTCCAGGTGAAAGCCGATCAGATCGGCGAACAGCTTGAACATGCCGACCGTCTCCGGCGTATTGAGGCGGGCCGGCCTCGGGTCGATCGCGCACAGGGTCCCGAAGAACCGCCTGTCCGGCCGGTAGATCGGCATCGAGATATAGCTTTGGAAACCGTACATCCGTGGAGTCGGATGGCCGCAATAGGCCTCGTCCTCCGCCACGTGGTCAATGACGATGGGCTGGCCGCTGTCGCGAATTTCGTCGCAGATGGTCGTATCGACCTGGAGTTCGCCGCCGGGCCGGAGGCCGAACGAGATCTCGTCCCGGACCGCGCAGGCGATCCATCGGTCCTCCGTTACCCGCGCCACCGCCGCGAATCCCAGCCCCGTGGTATGGCAGACGACTTCAAGCATTGTCGGCACGGCGTCGATATTGACAATGGCCGCCAAGTCGTCAGCAAGGTCATCCTTCAACGCCGGCTCCCCGCCAACAGCAACGCGACCGAGCGAATGCCGTCGGCAAAAGGTAAAACTAGCGCGGGCGAGGCCGTCGATGCAAGACTAGGAAGCCAACTATACCAACATGTTACCGGGCATATGACTTGCTTCGTGGCTATATGATATTCTAGGTATCTGTCGGCGGACGCCGGCGCTTGAAGTGCGGCTTGGCCGCTACTTCGACGCCCGGCCCTGCACGTAGGTTTCCCTGACCGCCCGGTCGTCGCCCAGCGTCATCAGGACGAACAACTCTTCATCAAGGTCGCCCTCGATCGTCTCCATCCGGTGCGCCATCGCAGGCGTCGCCTTTGCATCCAGCACTACCAGATCGGCGAAACAGCCCGGCTCGATCGTCCCGATGCTCCCGCCCATCCCCAGCGCCAGCGCATTGCCGCGCGTCATCATGTGGAAGGCCGACAGCGCCGGCAGGTTCTGCCCGCCCAGTTGCAGCACCTTGTAGCCTTCGGCGGCGGTCCGCAGCATGGAATAGCTGGTGCCGCCGCCGACATCGGTCGCCAGCGACACCCGCACCGGATCGGTCCCGCCGCTCAGCCGCTTCAGGTCGAACAGCCCGCTGCCGATGAACAGGTTGGACGTTGGGCAGAACACCGCGACCGACTTGCTCTCCGACAGCCGCCTGACCTCGTCGTCCTCCAGATGGATGCAATGGCCGAACAGCGACCGCTCGCCCAGCAATCCGTAGCGGTCATAGACATCCGTGTAGTGGCGCGCGTCGGGGAAGAGCTGCCGCACCGTCTCGATCTCGCGCAGGTTCTCCGACAGGTGCGTCTGCATGTAGACGCCGGGGTTTTCCCGGTTCAGCGCGCCCGCCGCCTCCAGCTGCTCCTCGGTCGAGGTGATGGCGAAGCGCGGCGTCACGGCGTAGCGCTGCCGCCCCTTGCCGTGCCAGCGCCCGATCAGCGCCCGGCTCTCGTCGTATCCGCCTTGCGCCGTATCGCGAAGCCCCGGCGGGGCGTTGCGGTCCATCATGACCTTGCCCGCGATCATCCCAGTGCCGCGCCGCTCCGATTCCGCGAAGAAGGCCTCGACCGATCCGGGGTGGACCGTGGCATAGACGACGGCCGTCGTCGTGCCGTTCCGCAGCAGCTCGTCCATGAAGAAGACGGCGTTGCGCTCGGCGTGGCCGGCATCGGCGAAGCGCTGTTCCTCGACGAAGGTGTACTTGTTCAGCCATTCCAGCAATTGCGCGCCATAGGACGCGATCTCCTGCGTCTGCGGGAAGTGGATATGGGTGTCGATGAAACCGGGAGCGATCAGGCCGTCGGGATGATGGTCCACCGGCGTCCCCGGCGGCAGGCCGGCCAGCAGTTCGGACGCCTCGCCTACCGCCTCGATGCGGCCGTCCCGCACCACGACGATGCCGTCCTCGATATAGCTGTAGCTGCTCCGGTCGCCTGGTCCCGCCGGTTCCGAAACGAAGCTCAGCAGCCGTCCCCGGATCGCCTTCACATCCGATCCAACCATATCCCGCATCCCTCTTATCCCCTGCTCACTTCTTTCCAGTTCACTTGGCCCTGTTCATTTGGCGACCCCGGCGGTCCAGGCCGCCAGCACCCGCCGCTCTTCCGGCGTGATCATGGTGATGTTGCCCGGCGGCATCGCGTTGGAGAACACCGCCTGCATCCTGATTTCCCCGGCATGGCGCGTAATTTCCTCCGGCGTTTCCAGCCGGACGCCCTTGGGGGCGGTCGCCAGCCCCTCCCAACCCGGAGTTTCGGCATGGCACATGCTGCACCGGGAAATCACGACCTCCTCCACCTGGGCGAAATCGACCGGCTCCGCCGCATGGGCGGTGCTGGCGACTGCATCCGCGTTGGGACCCAGCGCGCTCAGCCAGATGATGCCGGCGACGCCGGCCACGGCGACGCCCCAGGTCCACCACGGCGTCGGCTTGCCGGCATGGCGGCTGTTGAAGAAGTGCCGGATGGTGGCGCCGACCACCAGCACCAATGCTACGATCGCCGGAATATGTCCGGTGCCGAACGCCAGCGGATAGTGGTTGCTGATCATCAGGAACAGCACCGGCAGAGTCAGGTAGTTGTTGTGCAGCGACCGCTGCTTGGCTTCCTTGCCCAGAGCCGGGTCCGGTTCCTTGCCGGCCAGCAGGTCGGCGACGACCTTCTTCTGGTTCGGGATGATGATCATCGCGACGTTGGCCGCCATCATCGTCCCGATCAGCGCACCGACCTGAAGCATCGCGCCGCGTCCGCTGAACACTTCCGAGAAGCTCCAGGCCGCCAGCACCAGCATCGCCAGTCCCGCCACAGCCAGCCCCGTGTCGTTCCTGCCCACGGGCGACTTGCACAGCCTGTCGTAGACGACCCAGCCCAGCACCAGCGACACGACGCTGATCGCCACCGCCTGCCACTGGCTCAACTCCATCACGCCCTGGTCGATCATGAACAGATCGGCGCCCCGGTAGTACAGGACGACCAGCAGGAAGAAGCCGCTGATCCAGGTCGCATAGGCCTCCCATTTGAACCAGGTCAGTTCATCGGGCATTTCGGCGGGGGCCACGTTATACTTGACCATGTGGTAGAAGCCGCCGCCATGGATCTGCCACGCCTCGCCGCTGGTTCCCTTGGGCAGCCGCTCGCGCTTCTTCAGGCTGGCGTCGAGATGGACGAAATAGAAGGACGATCCGATCCAGGCTATCGCCGTGATGACATGGAGCCACCGCAGCATGAAATTGACCCACTCCCAAACGATGGTTTCCATCTCGTCCTCTCCACTGTTCACTGTGGCTCGCGCCGTATCGGGGGCTTGGATACCCAGGCGATGCCGTGTTGACTGAATTGGTAGACATGTCCGTGCCGACCGGGAAGCGGGGGCGTTCGGCAGGACCTTCAAATAAACCGGTAAGATCGGGTAACCCGGCGAAGAACCGGGCGCAAGCTCCGGAGCCGGACAACCCCCGCCGGACGATGACTGGGCGGCACAGGGAAGGGTAACGGATTTGTCACTGCTCGAAAACATGCGAACCTTCGTCCGCGTCGTCGAAATGGGAAATCTCTCGGCGGCGGGGCGCAGTCTTCGCATGTCCCCGGCGGTGGTCAGCCATAGAATTCAGCAGTTGGAGCAACATTTGGGCGTCCGTCTGCTCAACCGGACGACGCGCCAGCTTCAGCCGACCGAGCACGGCCATATCTTCTACCGCGACAGCCTGGAAGTACTGGACGCGGTGGAGCGCGCCCAGACCAATCTCGCATCGGCCAGCGGCGTCCCGTCGGGCAGCCTGCGCGTCACGGCCCCGCTGGGATTCGGCCGCCGCGTCCTGGGACCGATGATCCCGAAGTTCCGCGAAGCCTTCCCCATGGTCGATGTCCGCCTGCGATTGTCGGACCACCTGATCGACCTGCTGCACGAGGCGGTAGACGTCGCGATCCGCATGGCCGTGCTGCGCGACAGCACCTTCGTCGTGCGCAAGATCGCCGACTGCCCCCGCGTCCTCTGCGCCACGCCATCCTACCTGGAAGCCGCCGGCGAGCCGGAGCAGCCGGAAGACCTTCAGGCCCATAACTGCCTGCTGCTGCGCTTCCCCGGCTCCCAGCAATACCAGTGGACACTGACCACGCCGGACGGTCCCGCCAAGATCTCCGTCACCGGCAGCTTCGACGCCGACTACGGCGACGTGCTGACCGACTGGCTGCTGGCCGGCCACGGCATCGCGATGAAACCGGTATGGGAGATAGCGGATCACCTGAAGAGCGGCGCGCTGAAGATCGTCCTGCCGGCCTACCCGCCCGAACCGGCAGTCCTTGCGGTCCTCTATCCGCACCGCAACCTGCTGCCCGCCAAGGCCCGCGCCTTCGCCGACTTCGTCGTCACGGAAACCCGAGCCACCCTCAGCGAAGCCCTCGCCTATGACCCACGCTGAAGCGCTTCGACCAGAAGTGCTCCGGCCCGGTCCACTTCTTCCGCGGTGGTGAACCGTCCCAGCCCGATCCGGACGCTGCCGAAGGCATCCTCCGCCGACCGGCCCATCGCGAGCAGCACGTGCGACGGCCCGCCCTCCCCGCTGCTGCATGCGGAGCCCGTCGAGAGCGCCAGTTCAGGCAAGTCGAGCAGCCGGTCCGCCGCATCCAGCCCAGGCATTGCGACATGCAGGCATCCCGCCAGCCCCATGCCCTCGGCTGAAGGACTGTTCCGCCTCAAGCCCGGCACGCCGGCGGCCAAAACAGTGAACAGCCGTTCCCGCAAGTCCCGAAGCCGCGCCGCATCGGCAGCCCCGCGCTCGCGCGCGATCCGGCACGCAGCGCCCAGCCCGACGCACAGCGCCGTCGGCAAGGTCCCCGGCCGCCGGCCGCCCTGCTGGCCGCCGCCGAACAGCAGCGGCCGCACGGCCACGCCCTGCCTCACAAACAGCGCGCCGATTCCCATCGGTCCGTACAGCTTGTGCCCGGACAGGCTGGCCAGATCGATACCCATCGCCGCAACATCGACCGTGACGGTGGAAAGCGCCTGGACCGCGTCGGTGTGGAACAGTCCGCCCCGCTCGCGGCAGCGCCCCGCCAGTTCGCCGACCGGCTGGAACGTCCCGACCTCGTTGTTCGCCGCCATCACGGAAACCAGCGCCGGCCCGTCGATCCGCACCGCATCCGGATCGACCCTGCCCGTTCCATCGACCGGCAACACCTTCGTCGCATGCCCGCGCCGCGCCAGTTCTCCGACGCAGGCCAGCACGCTGGGATGCTCGACGGCGGAGCACAGGACGGGCCATCTCTCCGGCACGCCGCCCAGCAGCGCCAGCGCATTGGCTTCGGTAGCGCCCGACGTGAACAGGATTTCCCCCGGTCTCGCGCCGATCAGGGCAGCGACGTCACCGCGCGCCCGTTCGATCGCCTCGGCAGCCCGCCAGCCCCGCCGATGCCCGGCGGCGTGCGGATTGCCGGCGCCCGCTGCCGTCATCCACGGCAGCATTTCCTCCAGCACCGCGGGATCGAGCGGCGTGGACGCCATGTGGTCGAGATATATCGGCTCGTCCGCAGCGCCGCCGCTCACCGGCACCTTACTCCTCGTCGGCCTCGACCCTACGGCCCGTCTCCGGCGAACCGCCCCGGAACCCGACCGCCACCACATAGGTTTCCGCCGAGTCCGCCCGGCTTGCCGGCGGCTTGGCATGCTTGACCGAGGCGAAGTCCTTCTTCAGCCGGTCCAGCAGCTCGCGTTCGGTACCGCCCTGGAACACCTTGGCGATGAACGCCCCGCCGGGGGACAGCACCTGCGCCGCGAAGTCGTAGGCCAGCTCCGCCAGTCCCATGATCCGGATGTGGTCGGTCTGGGGATGCCCGGTCGCCGGCGCCGCCATGTCGCTCAGCACGATATCCGCCGGCCCGTCCAGCGCCTCGCGCAGCCGGTCCGGCGCGTCGTCGTCATTGAAGTCGCACTGGAAGGTGATGGCGCCCTCCACCGGCTCCATCTCCAGGATGTCCAGCCCGACGACCTTCCCCTTGCCCGCCTGCGGCTTGACCCGCTCGACCGCGACCTGCGTCCAGCCGCCGGGAGCGGCCCCCAGATCGACCACCCGCTTGCCCGGCGCCAGCAGCTTGAACTTGTCGTCCAGCTGGAGCAGCTTGAAGGCAGCCCGGCTGCGATAGCCGCGCTTCTGCGCCTCCACGACATAGGGATCGTTGAGCTGGCGCTGAAGCCAGAGCGTGGACGACAGCGAGCGCTTCTTGGCTGTTTTGACGCGCACGCCGAAGTTACGGCCGCTTGGGGTGTTCGGTCCGGATGATTTGCTGGTCATAATGTCTGATATAGCAATAGCTGGCCGTTTTCGCGCGGCAATTCGCCGTTCATACCCCGTTGGCGGCGATCAAATCCACCAGGATGCCTTCCCGCAACCCCCTGTCCGCGATCCGCAGCCGCGTTACCGGCCAGGTATCGCAGATCGCCTCCAGCACGGCGCAGCCCGCGACCACCAGATCGGCGCGCTCCCGCCCGATACAGGGGTATGCCGCACGCCCGGCGAAATCCAGTTCCAGCAGGCGCCGGCTGACGGCCCGCGCGTGGTCGATCTGAAGGTAGCTGCCATCGACGATGGACCGCTCGTACCGTTGCAGCCCTAAGTGAATCCCCGCCAGCGTCGTGACCGTGCCCGAGGTTCCGAGCATCTGGACCTCGCCCCGCTCCACCGCCCGCTGGATGCCGTTCCGCGCCTCGAAAGCGGCCAGTGCCGCCGAGATCTCGTCGACCATCCGGACATATGTCGCGGCCGAAACCCGGTCGCCGCCATAGGACTCGGTCAACCCGACTACGCCTTGCGGCACCGAGATCTGGTCGATCATCCGGGTCCGGCCGCCTGCCCCCAATTCCAGCCACATCAGCTCGGTCGATCCGCCGCCGATGTCGAACACCAGCGCGCCGCGCACGGCGGGGTCGAGCAGTGGAGCGCATCCCGCCAGCGCCAGCCGGGCTTCCTCGTGGGTCGAGATGATGTCCAGCGCGATGCCGGTTTCCCGCTCCACCAGATCGATGAACTCGTCGCAGTTCTCCGCCCGGCGGCAGGCCTCGGTCGCGACCGCCCGGACGGCGGTGACGCCGCGCCGCTCCAGCTTGGCGGCGCAGATTCGCAATGCCGCGACCGACCGCTCCATGGCGGCATCCGACAGCCGGCGCGACCGGCTGACGCCCTCCCCCAGCCGCACGATCCTGGAAAACGCATCGATGACCCGGAACCCGCCTCCCATCTGCGGACGCGCAACCAGCAGCCGGCAATTGTTGGTCCCGAGGTCGAGGGCGGCGAACACCGGACGCATGTACGAAGCCGGGCGCATGCCCGCTGCCGTCCCCCGCCGATCGATCCCCAATTCGATGTTCACATCGCCCTCGAAAGTCCGACCGAACAACCGAAGGGTTGTCCCGGACATGGAATGGTAACCTAAGCCACCCCAGGGATGAAAGGATGCCTTTAGCCGATGGGGCACCCGACCGATGGATGAGTGCAAAAAAATCTTCAGAAAGGGCTTTCCACTCCGGCAACCCTTTGCTATAAGGCGGCTCCCGAGCACGGAGCGGCACAAAATACGGTGCAGCGACAGCTTGATGGGGGATCGTCTAGTGGTAGGACAGCGGACTCTGACTCCGCCAGCCTAGGTTCGAATCCTAGTCCCCCAACCATCTCAGCTCAGCACTTACCCAAGCTCTTCCGAACGGTCGACTCGCGTCAAGTAAGCACGGGAGCCAGTTTTGCGCGTGCGAGTTTCCAGCAACTGAGCAGTCCGGCGACGACAACGACCGGCGCGCAGTTCGCCACATCGTCGGCATCGCCGCCTACTATCGGGCTGGCGGCAGTTCAGCACGAACCAGCAGTTTTCCGGCAACCCGCCCAACTATATCTGGAATGCGAACGTTCAGGTGGCTGCCTTCCTTCCTGCCCGTATTTGCGACAGCTATGTCGATGGCGCCGGTGCATCGGAAGCCTCGGTCGCTTCGCTGGTGCCCTTGAAAGGCCAGCGCGGCACGCGGGAGGTCGCCGAAGCCTCGGTTCCTGACTGGTCTGTCCGGCACCCATACTATCGGGCAAAAGCCCAGAGCAACTACATAATATAGTACTGGCTTTATAATAAATAATATTGAAATAATAAACTATTTAAGTTTATCAGCAGATTTTATCGCACTCTCGATGATGAATCTTAAAATATAAGAATTTAGTTCTATTCCTCTTATTTTCAGGGTTTTCTGTGAAAATTCCTGAAGATCCGGTTTCCAGCAGTTCTCAACTCATCCGCCTTCCGAATCCGGCAGTTCCATCTGGCCAGAAGACAACGGATCGGCCGGGAATACTTTAAGTTCCTGCCCGTGAAGCATGACAAGCCGTTCGTTCGCGTATTCGTCCGATCGATTGACCAGTGTCAAATCGCCGTTGGGATCATCTGCTATGACTTCCCTCAGCGATTTACCGAAATACGAATACCTGCTCAGTAACAGGAACCTGCAATGTCGAGAGCACTTGAGGGAAAAGTTGCCGTCATCACCGGTGCCAGCAGCGGAATTGGCCGAGCGATCGCGGATTGTTACCTGGCTGCGGGGGCCCGCCTCGCTGTCTTTGCCCGTGACCGGGAGGGACTGGAGGCGGTCCGTGCCGCCGCGCCGGACGATGTTCTCGCTGTTGCCGGCGATGTAGCCAGGGCGGACGACCTGGGAAGACTTGTGAAGGAAACGATCGGGCGCTTCGGCAACGTCGATATCGTCGTTCCGAATGCCGGCATGGCCAGGGCGGTATCGTTTGCGGACAGCACCGAGGAGGCAATCCACGAGCAGT
>NZ_JCACHA010000624.1:0-2624 GCF_059503625.1 Skermanella sp. | reverse complement strand
ATTTCGTCGGCGCAGTGCAGACTGCCCGCCTCTTCCTGCCGCATCTCAACCGCGGCGGTTCGATCCTGTTCAACACCAGCTTCCTGACCCAGGTCGGCTTTCCCGGTCTGGCCATTTACAGCGCCAGCAAGGCGGCGCTGAAATCGGTTACTCAGACGCTGGCGGCTGAACTGGCGCCGCAGGGGATCCGCGTCAACGCCATTGCGCCGGGTCCCATCGCTACGCCGCTGTGGGGCAAGGTCGGCCTTCAGCCGGAGGTGCTGCAAACCGTGGCGGGGCAGATCAATGCCCGGCTGCTGCCCGGCAGCTTCGGGAAACCCGATGACATTGCCGCGATGGCTGTCTTTCTGGCCTCCGACGCGGCCCGCAACATCTATGGCCAGGAGATCGTGATCGACGGCGGATATACCGTGGGCTGACGGGCTGACCGTGCCGGGCGCACTCCGCGGCTGGACAAGCACCCTGTTCTGCTGAACAGCGGGATTATCAGCTCTGCTGAACAGCGGGATTATCAGCTCTGCTGAACAGCGGCAATATCAGTGCGATGATATCGACACGGTTGCAGATGTCATCGCGCCGGGCTCCGCTCTGTGCCGAGTTACCCGCCGGCGTGATCGGCACTGGCTGGACGGTCAAGATCAGCAATATGACCCTGACCGCCCGCGCCGACAGGCTGACGCTGCCAGGATTGCGCCAGCCGTGCGCCATACCCGCCATTGGCCTGACTCCGGGGCGATCGTTCGCGACCGGCAAGGACCGACCCGTCCGGCTCCAGGCTTTGGCTGCCAAGTCGCGCGGAAACGAGCAAGAGTCCGGACGCCGGTAAGCAGCAGAATACGACAAGACCCTTGGTCGCGGCCGCCGCATGTATCGCGCTGCCGGTTCTGCGGAAACTCGTCGAAGAGATCCTTCGTGGAGGTGCAGGATCGGCCGAGGCGTGCCAGATCCCGGTGCGCGCCGGCCCCCTGCTTCGAGGCATCGACGATGGAGCTCGCAATGGCCCCGCCCTTCCCCACGGCCAGTCCCGGCATCCGGTTTTCCCCCGGTATCGGCACATCGCACCTCACTGCTGAGGACCGGCTGCGCGTGACGGAGATGGGGCAATGAGCGGTTCCTGCTCCCATACCGGTGCGATCCTGCACGTCCATCCAAGCGCCAAGGGCTGTGAGGAATGCCTGAAGATCGGCAGCGAGTGGCTTCATCTGCGGATCTGCCGCACCTGCGGCCATGTCGGCTGCTGCGATCAGTCCCCGCATCGGCATGCCACGGCGCATTTTCACGGCACCGGGCACCCGATCATCGAAGGCTACGATCCGCCGGAAGGCTGGGGTTGGTGCTACGTGGACGAGGCGATGCTCGATCTTGGCGACGACACGACGCCGCAGACCGGGCCGATCCGGCGCTTCTACTGACCGGAAGCTTCGCGAAGCCGCTCCGACGCCCCGCACGATCGGCGTTCCGTCCAAACCGCGGCAGGCTCCGACAAGACCGCTTACCGACAATACGGTATGATCCGCCGCATTACTGGACGAGGACCGCCGAGTTTCCCCGACACGAAAGGAACCATGACCATGGCAACCATCAAGACCAGGGACGGAACTGAGATCTTCTACAAGGATTGGGGTTCGAAGGACGCCCAGCCCATCCTCTTCTCCCACGGCTGGCCGCTCTCGGGGGAGGCCTGGGCCGCACAGATGCTGTTCTTCGGCATGCAGGGCTACCGCGTGATCGCCCATGACCGGCGCGGCCACGGCCGGTCGGGTCAGCCCTGGGACGGCAACAACATGGATCAGTATGCCGATGACCTGGCCGAGCTGATCGAGCATCTCGACCTGAAGAACCTCGTCCTGATCGGCCACTCCACAGGCGGCGGCGAAATCACCCACTATGTCGGCCGCCACGGCACGGGCCGCGTCGCCAAGATGGTCCTGGTCAGCGCCGTGCCGCCGCTCATGCTGAAGACGGAGACCAACCCCGAGGGCACGCCGCTGGAGGTCTTCGACGGCATCCGCAAGGGAACGGCGGGCGATCGGTCGCAGTTCTTCAAGGACCTGACGATGCCGTTCTACGGCTTCAACAAGGACGGCGCCAAGATCAACGAAGGCCTGCGCGAGAGCTTCTGGCTGCAAGGCATGATGGGGTCGATCAAGGGCGAGTACGACTGCGTCCACGAGTTCTCGGAGGTCGATTACACCGAGGACCTCAGGAAGATCGACAAGCCGACCCTCGTGATCCACGGCGATGCCGACCAGATCGTGCCGATCGCGGCGGCCGGTCTGAAGTCCGCGAAGATCGTCAAGGGCGCACAGCTGAAGGTCTATCCCGGCGCGCCTCACGGTCTTGCGGAAACCCTGGCCGATACCTTCAACGCCGACGTCCTCGCCTTCATCAAGGGCTGAGGCCGACGTACCGGATCGAGGCCGGATGAAAGGGCCGGTCCCGCGCGTCCAGGCGGGACCGGCCCTTTCCCATCGGTCACTCCGTTCATTCCGCCCGCTGTCAGGCCCTTGTCTTCAGACAGGCTCGGGATGGAGAAATGCGTGGATCGCCTGGACGACAACCGACTGCGCCTGGATATGCGCACGCCCCGCCAGCCCCTGGCCGGATACCCCGATGGGAAATCC
>NZ_JCACHA010000623.1:0-15970 GCF_059503625.1 Skermanella sp. | reverse complement strand
CTGACAGACTTCGAATGGGCGCGACAGGTCAATCCATAAGCAGCTTGGTATGAGACGCAGCACACACAGTGAGGGGCGGCAGCTGAGCCCCTGTACGACCCGCACAGGGGCGGGGAGGGGTATGCTGCGCTCGGTCAGCCCAGCATATGGCGATGCAGAGCTGTCGGAGATCTGGACGCCTCAACGCGTCGAGCCACCATTTCTCAGTTGGGAGATCGCGAGTGTGAATCCTTGAAGAAAAAGAGGTATAACCGCGCTGCGCTAGGTTTGTGCTAAACACCGTCGTCGATTATAAAGAGCACCGCCGTCGCGTCATCCTTAGGCTTCAAACGCGGAGCATTCGTGCATTCGGGATCTCTGTCCTCGAGCGCACGCAGTTCAGCCAGCATCCCGACGAGATCGCGGCGCCGAAGCGCCTCCCGGAGCAATGAGGCGTCGTCATAGACGCCGAAGGTGTCCACTAAACGGTAAAAGCCATCGGATACAAGCAGGCCAGTGACCGGTGCGGCGCCCGACATATCGAGCGCCCCGACCTCCATATGCGCGACGGCACGCGGATCGATCCCAAGCGCCCAGTATCCGCCCTCGGTGTTAAGCAGGCTCCGGTTCGCTTGCAGAAGCGGATCGACGGCGGCCCGGAGATCGCTATACTTTTCGAACAGGCTAGGGGTACGCCGACGCATCGCGCTCATTACTCCAAGCACCGCGCTGTCGAGATCGTTGAGCAGCGAATCGCCGGTCGAGAACACCCGGCCGCCAGGGAGTGCGATAATGACGCGGCAGTCGCCGAGTCGGGCGTACTCGAGCTGACCATCCCGCAGCCGCACATAGACCATGCCTGCGGACGGCAGTTCGAAAGGCTTTGGGCACGAGCACCGCTTCCCAGCATTGAACTCAGCGCGGACCTCCACGATCAGCCTCTTGAAAACGTCTTCGATACTGTCTCGCGCCTGTGCTGCGGAAAGGCGCGAGCTATAAGCAGCGGCAAGCCATTGCGCATCGGAGTGTCCCTCCGGCATGAGCCGGCGCTTGCCGAGTCCGGTTGCACCATCAATTACCCATGCCGAGTAGATGCCCTGTCCCAGGGCATCCTCGTTCCTCACCGGGGCGGTCCCGGCATCGCTAACTGTTGCTACAACTCTAAACAATATATACCCTTTCCACAGAAAAAATGCATCACCAGCTGGGCGCAAGTAAATACATACAGGACGAAAAAAAGTGCAATAAGTATATAAGAATGCCGGCGCGCGGTCCCGGTCCTCCGTTGCCCAGCGCGCTCTTGCTTCCGCAAATTCTGGCATTCGTGTATGCTTTCACATTGCGGTTTGCCTTCGGGCTCACCCATTCGGAACCTTTTGGTAGCGCACGTTATAGGCGCACAGACCTTCCCCCTACTGTCCTTTCCATAGACTGCTGCCTCTGTCCTTTCTGCCCATTCTCGCCAGTGGTCATGATAGTCAAAGCCACGAGCCATCATCTTCCACCAGATACCACAGAAAATCATTCCAAGTAATGGAAGCGAAAATGCTAAAAGGATTAGATTATGTTTCTCTGCGGCCTGAGCAACGACCTGAGCGCCCGCAACAATTAGTGCGTTCACTGCCACCATGATGTTGAATCTGGACCAAACCAAGGAGTTCTCGTTCATGTAGAGGTCGGCGGCGACCTGGTAAGCGATCTCTTGCGCCTTTTCCGAATCCGCTGACATAGCTTGACCCCCAGTGAGTCTGCTCGCATCCGAAGACTTGAAAGCTGCCGTGTCAACCAGCCAGATCAACACCAATTAACCGTTCTTATTGACCACGGGTCTGCGGAGAGGCTGGCGGGCGTGGCGTAAGTTGCTGATGGCGTTTACGAACTTGGGTGTCGAGACCAACCCGCTGCACCGTCAGGCCGCACCACACCCACCATGGATGACAATACGATCGAGCCCTTTGGCTTTCCAGCGATCGGCCGCAAGAAGGTGGCCGCCGCCTTCGATGACGGTCGGCTGACCTCGGATGGCGGCGTGCTGCTGCTGGCCGCGGCCGAGCGCCAGCTCGGTCTCTGCGACCGGCTGGCGGCGCTGATCTCCGACCCACGCGACCCGTCGCGGGTGGTCCATCCGTTGGCCGACATCCTGCGGGCGCGGATCCTGGCGATCGCCTGTGGCTACGAGGATGCCGACGACCTCGACCACCTGCGTCGGGATCCCGGCGTCAAGCTGGCCTGCGGTCGCTTGCCCGACACGGGCCGGGACCTCTGCTCGCAGCCGACCATGTCGCGTTGGGAGAACGCCCCCAGCCTGCGCGAGGTGATCCGGCTGATGCAGGCCATGGTGGATCTCTACTGCGCCAGCTACCCCCGGCCGCCCGAATGCCGGCCATCGCTGGCCCGCCCCGCTGCGATGGTCGGACCCGGTCGTCAAGCGGCTTTCGTCGCGCTTGCACGTCGCTTGAACGCCTTGCTGCGCTCCTGCGCCGCTGCCGCCAGCTGCGCGTCCAGCTCCCCAGCGCGCACCGCGGTAAGGAGTGTGTCGATGACGCCGGGCAGAGCGTCGAGCGTGCCAACGTCAACGCTGACGCTGCCCGCTGTCTTATCGAGCGGCAGAGGCTTGGCGCCGTACCGGATCATGAAGTGAACTACGCCGGCCGCATCCTCGAACCAGTCGCGCCGCACATGCACCGGCTGCATCACCCGCACGCGCTCGCCGGCCTCGTTCGTCTTGTAGACAGGGCGCGTCGCCTCGAGCGCCTTCCCTTCCTTGTAGGCCGCTAGCAGCTGCCGCTGACGCTCCAGATGGGCAATAGTCTTCGCCCTAGCCCGACCCTTAACGTCAGTTGCGCCAGCCCCAGGGGCCGCCTTGCCCAGCTTCAACGTCTTCAGTACCGACATCGGTGGCTCCTGTTCTGCTTCCGTGCTGATCGCTCTACAGCCGTCCTACAGCCGCCGGCGCGGATGTTGAGCGGGCGATCGGTACCGGTCGAGCAGACCGTGGGCTGGATAACCGCGTCCAGATCTCACCTGACGCCACAAGTTCCGCCGCGACAGCGACCAACGATAGTTCAACCCGAAGCGTGCACCGTCACGCTGCGGATTTCACTCGACGAACGGTGGGATCACCAATACGGTGATTATCTCGCGGCCGGGCGGCCGGCCATCTGGCGACTGTAGGCCGATTTCCGATCCGTTCACGCAACAGGAGGAAGGAGGGCATGGTTGCGAGGGAGCTCGTTCCTCACGAAGTCGGCTGCGGTTGCGCACCGCGCGCCACGTCCCCGGGTTTGGCGAGGCTCGTAAGCTACTCTCTCGTTTGCGACGAGGCTCGCCGCTATGAGCACGAGCGTCAGTTCGAGATCAGCCTCTCGTCGCTGCGGGCATCGAACCCGAGCATTCCGGTCGTCCTCTTCATCTATGGTCCGCTGGCGCCCGAGATCGCCGAGTTGTGCAGCCGTTTCGGCGTCATGGTGCACTATCAGGGCCCGTATCGCGAGCGGCTGTCGGCGCTTCTCCCGCATGGCGGCGAAGCCATGGTGCGTTACCCGTTGCTCCATAAGGGCCTCAATTTCGCCGAGCTGGCCGCGGCGGGTGCGCAACAGGTGCTGTGCTGCGATCTCGATACGATCTTCTTTTCCGATGTCGAGTTGATCTTTGAGCGATACGCGGGTCCGGACGTGGTCGCGCGCGAAGAGGTTTACAGCAGTCGCAGTCTGCACGGAGCCGACCGCAACTTCATTGACGAGGCCTTGCTCGAGCAAGTGGCCGGCCACCTCGGGCGCTCCGTCGTGCCGCCCACCAACCTCGGCGTCGTGCTCTACAACCATGGTGTCGTCGCCCGCCTTGCCGCCATCATGCCGACCTTTCTCGACGACGCGTGGCGCCTCATGACGGGCCTGACGATGCCCGGATTTCCGAATGTCGATGTGGCCGGCGGCGCCTCGTTTGCCTGGATGGTCGACGTGAGGCGACACACATCCGACAGCGCCCGGCAGCGAGCCCTGCCCTTCCCCTCGAACAATGGTTGGATTGTCGATGAAATCGCCTGGTGGCTGGCGCTGGGCTCCGTACCCGGGCTGACGTACGCCGACTTCTCGACGCAAGACGTCGCGCAGAATGGCGAAATGCTTTCCACGCCATGCCATCAAGCGCCGTGGGCACTGTGCCACTACTACTCGCACAATCTCGAGCGCGTTCTCGAGTGGCTCGCGCGCCATCCCTCGTCTGCAACACGCGCTCTCGGGCACCCGACTCCTCACGGCCTTAGGGTCCAGCCCGCGGCCAACCTCGAGATGGGAGAGGCACATGGTTACTAAAAAGAGGCGCGGCACGGCATCAGCCACGGGCACGCCCGTAGCGGAGACATCACCAGCCAAAGATCGGGCTGCAAGCAAGGGGGCCGCGGGCTGGCCGGACAGGATCTTCGCCATCGCGTCACCACATTCCCTGGGCGGCATGTCGATGTTCACGCCTGGGCTAGCAATCGATGCGTCCAACGTCGAGGCCTTCACGTCGGACGAAGACCTCGTGAGGCGGTCGATCACCAGGCTGCAGGACGCAGGCTTCGAGGTGCTCCAGGCGACCAGACGCTCGATCAACATCGCGGGCTCGCGCGAGACGTTCGAACGCGCGTTCTCGACGCAGCTGGTGTCGGTCGAACGCGAAGCGATCAGGAGCGGCGGTGAGGCTGGGACTACGACCTGCATCGACGTCCCTGACACGCCTCTCTTCGGCCTTGTCGATACGGCCGGCTCGTCCCTTGCCGACTTGCTCGAAGGGGTCGCAATCGAACAGCCCTACGCGTTGCAGGCACCGGCGGCGTTTCCGCCTCCGGTGCGCTACTGGCACCTCGACGTGCCAGCCGACGTCTCCCTCGGCTGCAACGCCGACCGTGCCCACCGCTCCGGGGTCACCGGCCTCGGCATCCGTATCGCGATGATCGACACCGGGCAGGCAGTGCACCCCTTCTTCACCGACCGCGGCTACCGTGTACAGCCGACGGTGCTCGGCCCCGGGACCGTCGATGGCCATATCGATTCCGTCGGTCATGGCACGGGCGAATCAGCCAACATTTTCGCGACAGCGCCGGACATCACGCTGCTGCCGGTCAAGTGCGCAAACGCCTCGGGCAGCCTTGTCAACACGACCGCGGCCTTCGCGGCGGCGGCGGCCCTCAATCCGACGGTTATCTCGTGCAGCTGGTCGCGCAACATCCAGAACGGCCCGCTGGACGCGGCGGCCAACGCGCTGGCGGCCGAGGTTGCCAGCGCCGTCAACGCCGGCATCATCGTGTGCTTCTCGGCGAGCAACGGCGGGTGGGGCTTTCCGGCGCAGATGCCCGAGGTCATCGCGGTCGGCGGCGTGTTCATGGACCGCGATGGATCGATGCGCGCCTCTGACTACGCCAGCGGCTTCATGTCGAACGTGTACGCGAGCCGCCGCGTGCCCGACGTGAGCGGGCTTGTCGGCATGCGTCCCAAGGCGATCTACATCATGCTGCCGCTGTCCGCGGGCGCGTCTATCGAGGTCGGCAATGCCGGCGGCGCACACCCCAATGGGGACGAGACGGCCAACAACGACGGTTGGGCCGGCTTCTCGGGCACCTCTGCATCGTGCCCTCAGGTTGCCGGCGTGTGTGCGCTCATCAAGCAGGCCTGTCCGCGGCTGACGCCGGCGCAGGTGAAGGACATCCTGATGCGCACCGCGCGCGACGTGACGGTCGGATCGAGCTCGCCCCTCCCCGGACTGCCCGCCGGCAGCCCGGCCGGCGTCGGCGCTGACGACGCCACCGGTGCCGGCATGGTCGATGCGCATCGGGCCGTGCTCCTGGCCAAGCTGCGTTGCACGCTGCCGCCGCTGGCGCCCGTTGTTCCGACGCTCCCATTCGTGTCGCCTCAAGTACCGGTGACGCCGCTGATCCCGTTCCTCCCACCACGTGTGCCGTTGACCCCGGTAGTGCCGTTCCTGCCGCCGCGCCTGCCAGTGACCCCTCTGGTGCCGTTCCTGCCGCCGCTTGGTCCGGGTCCAGGCCCAGGGCCCGGACCGGGGCCGGGCCCGCTGCCGCAAGGCGGAGGCATGCCCATAACGCCTGAAGACGTCGAGGCCATCGAGCAGATGCTGCTAGACTCGAACGATCCGCCGCTATGACGGGCGAGGCGCCGCTGGTGGTGGCACGGGCGCTTCTCCGTTCGGCGCGTGGCGAACGGCCAGGCATCGATGTGCCGATTTCGGCTGAGAACGTGGCGCGGCTTGCACCCGCGCCACAGGCTGTCGAGGCAGTCGCCAACGACTTCCTGCGCGCCGGTTTCGACATCCTCGGCAAGCCCGGGGTCACGATCGGGATCTCGGGCCCGAAAGAACTCTTCGAGCGCTACTTCGGCATCGAGTTGGTGCTGCTTACAGACCAGACTTACAGCGTCCGGAGCTCGCAGCGATCGGGACGATCAATAGATCCCACAGAGATCCCCCTGGAGAGCCTGCCGCAGCGCAGCCGACAGTTGATCTCACAGATCGCGTTGGAAGTGGCGGTTTCGATTGACCATCAGCCCAGAGCCAATCCGTGAGCGTCGAGCAAGCAACAGTCAAAAGCCGACGAGTGATCGCTGCGTCGGGAACGGAACATAGCGCTGCGGTGGCTTCGCACGTGCCTTGGCTGCTGCAAGGCCCGCTGTTCCGCGCGGGAGGAGTCGCCGTGGTTGACGGCATCACGGATCACCAGACGATGGCCGCGTTGTCCGTCGAGGCACAGGCGCAGTACGCCGTCGCTGACAGGCAGGTCTGCGACGCCGTTACAAGCGACAACTGCGACTGGCGCGGCGGCGTGCCGCCCCGACAACTCTCGACCGCCTCGGGTGGCCCAGCCCAGGACGCGCTATACCGCTCGGCCTCCTTGCTGGAGTTCCTGGGCCGTGTGTGTGGTGGGTCTGTCCGGCCAAGCGGCTCGCGCGGCAGCTACAGCTACTACGTCTCGCGCGACGATTACCTCGGCCTGCACCTGGACATCGTCACCTGCGACGTCACCGTAATCAGCGTGCTCGCCGACTCGTCACCCGACCACGGCGGCGCGCTCGTCGTGCAGCGCGGCAACGTCGGCGTGCCGCTGTCGGTGCTACGGCGGTCGCCGCAAGCCGGAGAGGAGGTCGTCAAAGCGGCGGCGGGATCGACGATCATTCTGCTAGGCGGGCTCGTCCCGCACCGCGTGCTGCCTTTGAACACAGGGCAGCGTGTCATCTCTGCGCTGTGCTTCGAGGCGGCTGTCGGCTGAAGCGCCCGCCTCTGGCTGCCGTGGATAGCGCACGGTGTTTTGTCCAACCGGGTGAACAATGCCTGCGTCGCGTTGGCGGGCTTCAGCGCCTCACGGAAAGACCTCCCGGATGGCACGGTCGCCCGGCTTGTAGTCCGCCCGTAGCAGGAATCGGATATCCACCACCTCGACAGACGGGATGTCCCCGGCCCGAAGTAGCTGCCAGCCGGCACGGTGCCGCGAGGTGCTCTCGCCGGCAAGCTGGTAGCAGCGCAGAAGCTCCCGTCCGGCGCCGTCCCGGCCGTAAACGTGCTGCTCCACGATGCAGATGCCCGCCGAGTAGGCCAGCTTCAGGAGCCGGCGATGCTCTATTGCCGAAGCGATCAGGCGTCCGTCCGAATCCCTTCACCACTTCTGTGGCCGGTCGAGCGTCAGCACGCAGCCGCGCCCGTACTGTGCTTCCAGCATCGCTCGCGCCTTGCCACTGTCACCGGACTGGATGGTCACGCGCTGCGCCAGCCCGTTCGGCAAGCGTACGACTGCCACAAACACGTCCATGCGATTGTCTCCTTGCTAGCAATCAAGGCAGCCGACCATTGCTGGCCGGCCCCGTTGCGAGAGGGGAGCTGGTCGTCAGGCCGCCTTCGTCGCGCCACTTCGGCGCTTGAACGCCTTGCTGCGCTCCTGCGCCGCCGTGGCGAGCTGCTGGTCGAGCTCTCCGGCCCGCACCGCCGCCAGCAGAGCGTCAATCACGCCAGGCAGCACACTCAGATCACCCACCTCGACAGAGACATTGCCAGCGCGGTCGAGCGGCAGAGGCTTCGAACCGTACCGGATGGCGAAGTGGACCGTGCCAGCGGTGTCTTCGAACCAGTCGCGCCGGACATGCACCGGCTGCATCACCCGCACGCGCTCGCCGGCCTCATTGGTCTTGTAGACCGGCCGCGTCGCGTCGAGCGCCTTGCCGTCCGGATGCGCGGCGAGCAACTGCTTTTGCTGCTCCAAGTGTGCGATCACCTTGGCGCGGGCACGGCCCTTGGCGTCGGCGGGGGCAGCGATGGGCGCAGCCTTGCCCAGCTTGAGGGTCTTGAGCACGGACATTCCGGGGCTCCTGTTCTGCTTCCGTGCCAATCGCTCTACATCCGTCGTCCAAAAGGCCAACCGAAAAGGCGGGACCGCGCTCACCTTTTCTTCCGACCGCCCGCTGCGCCGGGATCGCTACCCAGCAGCACGCTGGGTCCAGCGTTACACCCGCCCTCCGATGTCCCCGCAGGGGATCACCGGGCACGAGGGCTACGCGAGTGCGCTGAACGGCACTGCACCCTGCACGGCCCGCACAGGGGCGCTCTGGGGCATGCCCCATACGGGCCCTGCCAAGCCCGTGTAGGGGTGCAGCGCGTGCGGGTAGCGCGCGTGGTAGCCGGATGAGCGCCGGCTGCCCTTTGCGGCCCGTGCAGGGTAGTCCGGGACGGCAGCTGCTGGCTGCTCCGGCATGGTCCGGTGGCTCCAGGGATCGGTTGCCCTCGCGGGCAACGATGTTAAAGCGGACGCCACCGGGTGCGCCATGCGCCCAGAGGCAAGCGGAGCGCGGGGTGATCACCAGCATCGCTGACAGTCGCCGCGAGAAAGGCAGGTGGCGGCGGGTCTGGGGCGTCGTGGAGCCGACGGCCGCGGACTGCTGCGCCGATGGCGCACCCTGGGATGCGGAGGTCGCCTGCGGCGGGTTCGGGCCCGCGCCGCTGCCGGAGGTGCTGGCTTGGGCTGGCGGTTACACCGGCCACGTCAGCCTTTACCTCTACGACCATGAGCCATTCGAAGGCACCGACGTTGAGGAGGGCGGCCAGTAACGAGGAAAAGGTTGGCTGCGAGGCCCACCTGACACGCGGCAGATAGGACACACGCAGGGGTAGGACATGCGTCCGGGACCAGTGATCGCAGCCCTGGAGAGCGGCGCCACGTTCTCGTCTTGGCCGCGGTCGATGCGGTTGGCGCTTTCATCCCGGTATCCAACAGGAGCAAGCATGGGACATATATTCCTGCTCGGGGACTCGGTGTTCGACAACGGCGCCTATGTCAGGCCCAGCGAGCCGGACGTCGTCCGGCAACTGCGAGAGCGCCTGTCCGCCGGCTGGCGCGCAACGCTGGCCGCTGTGGACGGCGCGGTGACCGGCAGCGTGGTTGGACAGCTCGCACGTCTGCCACCCGACACCACGCACCTGGTCGTCAGCGTCGGGGGCAACGACGCCCTCCGTCGGCAGGATGTCCTTGATCTGCGGGTGCGGTCGGTGGCGGAGGCCCTGCTCAGGCTCGCCGAGGTGCGCGGTGGGTTCGCGCGCGACTACCGGGCCATGCTCGATGCCGTGCTCGGCCGGGGCTTGCCGGCCGCGGTCTGCACGATCTACGACCCGCGCTTCCCGGACCCAACCCGGCAGCAGGTGGCGGTCGCGGCACTGTCCTTGTTCAACGACATCATCACCCGTGAGGCATTCGGGCGCGGCCTGCCGCTAGTCGACCTGCGCCTGATCTGCAGTGACGACGCGGACTACGCCAATCCGATCGAACCCAGCGCCCGCGGTGGGGCAAAGATCGCCTCGGCCATCGCGGAGCTCGTCCTCGGGCACGACTTCTCCCGGCGCCGCTCCGAGGTCTTCGCCCGAGGGTGAGCGCGGCTTCCTCCCGCAATGAGGCGGCAGGCTGGCTCAGGTCCGCGGTGCCTTCAAACGGAGAGGCCGGGCACGACGAGCTCCTCCATAGCGCGGCGCACTTCCTCTCCCATGCCAATCGCCTTTCGCATCGCCAGATCGAAGGAGACCCCAACGGCCTCGGCCGCAGCGACCGCCGCGCCGCTCTCACCGTCGAAGAGCCAGTGCGCCCAGGTCGTGGTCTTGCTCCCTACGGCCTTGAGGCCGCTGCGGACCGTGAGCAGGTCGCCGGCCCGGACTGGGCGGTGGTAGACCAGACGATATTCGAGCGCCGCGCTGCCGACCTTGCCGCTGGGCTGGCCTTCCCGACGGACGCCGCGCGCCGGTGAGTTCGGCACGCCGTCCCAGATGCGGGCGATAACGCCATCGGCGCGCATCAGGCCGCGCTCGTTGCATTCCGTGGCCTGGACCGCACCCTTGTAGGCCTGGCCCATGCCGAGTTCCGTCGCGCGCTCCAAGGTCAATGGCGCGCGCGGAGGATCGAAGGAAAGGCCGCGCGGCGCAGCGTAGTCCGGCACTGCGCCCGCGAGAGGTGCCGCCGCATCGGCGATGCCGGAGGGCAGGGGGCGAGGGGCCCCGGTTTTCGTATCGGCCAGCGCCGCATCAGTTACGATCGTCGCCGCCACAGCGCCAGCGGTCACGTTCCGGATCTCTTGGTAGAGCCTGAGGGTCTCGCCACGGCGGTGGACGACCCCGCCATGGATTGAGAACGGGGTGCCAGCTGGGAGCTCGCGGACAAAGCGGATGTGCTGGTCGGCCGGGACCAGCCCGGCGCCGTGCTCCCGTGCATATGCGGGGCCCAGGCCGAGTTCGAGCCCGAGCCAATCCATGGCCTCGAGGGCGCGCGAGACGTAGTGTCGGACGTTCATGTGTCCCATCACGTCGCATTCGCCCACCTGTACGCTGCCCATCCCGATCTCGATCACCGCGCCCTCCAATAGCCTTGGCCTGATACCTGCTCTGCCAGCATGCCTGGGCGGAGGCGGCAATACGCCTCGGCTCCGAAGCATGTGGCCGCGCGTTTTGCTCCTGGGCCGGCATTCAACCGTCGCCGGCCCGGCATCGGGGTGAGGACGTGACCACCGTACGGGAAACACGGAACGCATCGCCCTACAGCGCCCGGCAGCTCCTCCGCCTGCCGCGGGCCGAGCTGGACGAACTCTTCGCTGGTGCCAAGGCCGGACCGATGCCGGATGGCGAGTACCGCGGGACGCTCATCCTCCCGCTGGAGGCCGTGCCCATGCGCGGCCTCGCGGCGATGGTTGGGCGCCTAGCGTGGCGCGGTAAGGTCTTCAACGCTGGGACGCGGCGGGTGATCAATCGGGTGCTACCCTTCGGGGTTCGCGCCGTCACGGCCGAGGTCTGCGAGGAGGCGAGCATGCTGGATGGGCGCGAGTGTATCATCCTCGACTACGCGCGGACGTCCCTGGTCGCACGCAGCGTCCGCGACGAGCTGCGGCTGCTCCGGCCCGGCCTCTACCTGGGCCGGGCGTACTGGCATGGGCTTCGGGTCGCTGACTTCGCCCTCGAAGCCTGACCGGCGCGCCCGGCCTCGCGGCGCATAGACACGACGACCATATCCCCCACCACTCAGCCAACGGAGGCCGCCATGCCGCCGCCCATCACGCCGTCCCTATTCGGTCGCCGTCTCGTGGTCTCGGGGCTTGCCGCCACGGCGGTCGGGCCGCTGATCCCGGGCAGGGTGGGGCTGGCCCAGACCACCTCGCTCCTGCCTACCCCACGGCAGGCGGCGGGGCCCTTCTACCCCGTGGACTGGTCGGGCGACGCGGACGCCGACCTGGTGCAGGTGTCGGGTGAGGAGGCGCGGGCGCAGGGCGTGGTGACGCACCTGCACGGCCGCGTGTCGGACGCGCGGGGCGAACCCGTGTCAGGCGCGGTGCTGGATATCTGGCAGTGCGACGCCTTCGGCCGCTACCTGGAGCCGAGAAGGCGCATGAGGCGGCCGATGCCATCGGAGCGGCGCTGCTGCTGCCGGAATTCGGGCCGGATGAGCTGCGTCTGTCCGACTGGCAAGACTGGCGCGAGGTGCATGGGCGGGAGGCGCTGGCCAGCCGGGTGTTCGACGCGGTGCGCGAGGCCCCGCGCGGAGGATGGCAGGATCGGGTCGGCAGCTCGACGCGCGAATGCGCCCGATGACAGAGATGCTCGATCTGTTCCCCACCACAGTCCGCGATCCGGGCCGCCTGGTCCGCCTGAAGCTTCCCGCTGGAGTGACCGGCTCAGCCGTCTTCGGCGGCGAGTTGCAGGAGTATCGATACCAGCTCCGCCGCGTCTGGGGACCGGGCCCGCTGGTCCTCTTCGTGATGATGAACCCCTCGACGGCCGATCCGCTGGTGGACGATCCGACGGTGGCGAAGTGCGGCCGCTTCGCCCGGAAGTGTGGGTATGGCGGGCTCCTGGTCGGCAACACCTTCGCCTACCGGGCAACGGATCAGGCGCGGCTGGCCGAGCTGTGCCCGCCTCATGTCCTGAGGCTGTCCGGGGACGAATGTCCGTGGCATCCGCTCTACCTGCCGGAGCATCTCGAGCCGCAGCGCTGGTCGTTGTAACGCGAGATCCGCACCGCCTGGACGCCGGCATGCGCCACTAGATCGGAGGCGCTACCCCTACGTGCCGGCGCCAGCTATATCGCCCCGTCACGGGACGTTACTGCACTACCCTGGGGCCAAAATGGCGAAGTACACATTCTCGGCTGCGCAGCGGTGGGCAGTTTACAGTGTGCATGGCGCACGCTGCTACCTGTGCAGCAAGCCAATCGACCTGAAATCGATGCAGGTCGACCATATTCTTCCCGAATCCCTGCTGGATGATCCTGCGCGGCTGGGAGAGACGCTGCGCTGCTTCGGTCTGCCCGCCGGGTTCGATTTGAATTCGTATGAAAACTGGATGCCCTCGTGCCCGCCCTGCAATAACCTCAAGCGGGCGACAGTCTTTGCCCCAACTCCGATCATTCAGGTCGTGCTTGGCAAGGCAATGGGCAAGGCAGACGAGGCTCGGCGGGCTGAGGTCGAGACGCTACGAAATCAGGAGCTGGGGAAGGCGCTTGCTGTCGTCGAGCGCGCGACCTCTTCCAACGAGTTCGACTTTGCCGTGCTCAAGCCGCTTGTCATCGCCTTCGCGCGAGCCATGCCTGAGGCGGCGCGCGCCCTCCTCGCTCAGACACGCGACGGCGTCATCGAAATGCTCACCACCATCCCCAGAGCCGAGTTCTTCGTCGCACCGTTTTTCAAGGTGCTCTACACGAACGGAGGCATCCAGTTGGTGCAAACGCCGCGAGGCTTCGGTTTCACGGCAGCAGGGCCAGACGTTCACCACAGTTTCTATTGTGGGCATTGCGGCTCCCCCGGCCCCTGGAATGGCGCACAGTGCCTGTCTTGCGGCTTGCTGGATGATGGTGATTGAGCTGCCTGGCAGGATCTACGATTGGCGGATCCATGGTGTAAGCTCTCCAAATGACCAGCTCCGCCTCCATCAAGGTGAACCGAGCCCCCGTCCTGACCCTCTGGGCCGCCGTGGTGGCTGAGCGTCTCGGGCATCCTCCGGAGACTGCGCTCAGCCTGGGGAAGGCCGTGGCGGGCACCGCAGCGCGGGCCAAGGCCCAGCGGCTCGGCATCGCTGAGGAGAGCGACCAGGCAAAGGAGCGGCACGATGCGTCGCCGGCCAGGAAGCCGGACACAGCCGAGCTGCTCGGCCGGAAGATCCGGCTCACCCACGACAAGGACGGCGTGGTGCTCGCTGACGATGGCAGCGGGAAGCCCGCGCCCGCGAAGCAGGTCGAGGCCTACATCGCTAAAGCGTTCGGCGACCACCTGGCCGAGGTCAGGAAGGCCATGGAGGCGTTGGCCGCGAAGTTCGAGCCAGAGGAGCTGAACCGGGTCGGCTTCCGCCTCTATGAGCATTTTCGGCCGGAGGTGCCGCCTGACGTGAAGGGCTGGGGCGCTAAAGGGCTCCTCGATTTGAAAAAGGTTCGCTCAGCGGGCGAGACGGTGACTAGAGATGGTGGCTAGCAGCCTACTCTATAACTTCGTGGACGTATCCGGCGCTGTAACTCAAGCTCTCCGCACCGGCATTGAACCCCGCTTCGGAGAGTTTGTGCGAATAGCACCGGCACGGAAATGGATCATAGCCGCTGACTTCGCCTTGAGCGATCCAACCCGCTACCAGGATGTGTTCGCCTTTACCGTTTTCCGTTTGCAGGACAGCTTCGATGAACTGTTGGAGAATGTCCGGCGTGTGGCAACAAGGGACCTCAAGACGATTCGGCGGGTGAGCGAACCTATGCTCGCTTATCTCCGGTCCGATGACCGCTTCCACTTCTGCTTCCTTACAGACAAGCGCCGGAGCTCAGTTGGCTCAGCGGCCAATCGGAAAGCAGCTCTTGATGTTTTGAAAAGTGGGATCGACGCGACTATCGACCGACTTGCAAACGCTAGCTCACCAGCCGGGCTCCACACGTTGGAGCGGCTGAAAGAACTGCGTGCGGAAGCTGGTGCCAAAAGCTTTAGGGTGGACCGGCTGAATAATGTCCAGCTTGCTAGTGTATTTGCAGCAGTCGTCACATTCCTGCTGCTCTCGTCCGGCGCCAAAGCCGACGTGATATGGATGCCGGACCGTGGCGAGGTAGCAGATTACTCACTCGACCTCGCTGGCGCGCTCTGGCAGGCGCATGTCGGGTGGCTGTGTCAGGAAAATGGGGTTCGCTTCCCGGATATGCTCAGCGTTGCGGACGCAACTGGCGGACCGTCAAAGAAGAGCGGCTGGTTCGATGAACTTGTCCGCATTCCAGATTATCTTGCTGGCCCGCTATCTAAGCTCGACATCAAAAACAAACGGATTGCCCAACCTGCCGACGCAAACGCCTCCTCGGACAAGCATTTCCAGATCATTGAGGAGGTAATTGCTCCGGCTCGAAACATGTCTATCATCTTGATTGACGCCAACATTTTCAATTTGAGAGCGATTGAGCTTACATTCTCGCCGCTTTGAGTGGCAGGCGGCGTTGCTCAGCTTCTCCTTTCATTCGGTCGGTCCGGTCAACCTACGCAGAAGGTGCCGTTGTAAAACTTCGGATTCCGGGCGTAGGTCTTACGCGAGCCGCGCCAGCGCGAGGCGGTTCTGCTGCGGCTGGAACCTGCCGACCGGATCGAAGCCGACGCGCTGCGTGCTGGCCGCGACATCGTGCTCGGCTAGCGGGTGGGGCAGGCTCAAACAGCGTCAGTCGGAACCGGATGATTGGATACCAGTTCTGGCGGAGTCCTATTCGGAGTGCATCATGGCGAAGCAAGGCAAAGACCCGGCACCGTCCGACGACGACCGGCACGAGAAAGCTAGGGACCTCGGGGAAGCGGCACTCGGCAAGCTAGCAGAGGGACAGGAGGCCGAGGCTGACCAACTGATCGAAAAAGCCAAGAAGCTGGACGAGTCGGCGCTGAAGGAGATTGTTGAGGACCTTGACGAGGACGCCGGCTCGAACCCGGACGCGGCCAAGAAGTCGCAAGGCTGACCGCTGAGCGTGCGCGCTGCAGCTCCTGCATGATGCGAGCGGAGACCTCGTAAACGCCCGCAGCGCGGCGAGGACCGCCCGACGGTCCACCGCTCAGTGCAGACAGCACTTCTTGAACTTCTTGCCGCTCCCGCAAGGGCACGAATCGTTGCGGCCGACTCCGCGGAGTGGGTTCGTTACCGGCTGCGGCATATCCCAGGCCAGGGGGAACGCGGTCCGGCCGGCATGCAGCGCGTTCTCGCGCTTGCGCTCCTCGGAGAAAGCATGCCACTTGGACAGCTCTTCGATCGCATTCTCGAGCGGCGCGATGTGTCGATCCGCGAGAAGGGTGACGATGTCCTCACTGGTCTGGGCCAGCCGCAGGTCGTCGAGGAACTGGCGGTAGTCGGTCACGGTCGGGTCGATGAAACCGCGCTCGAACGCAGCAGCGACGAGCGGCTTGAGCTCCTCCAGCCCTAATAGGGCGATGGACTTCTGCCAGCCGAACCAGGCGAACGACTCTTCCTGAGGCTGCATCTCGGCGTG
>NZ_JCACHA010000622.1:3508-16168 GCF_059503625.1 Skermanella sp. | reverse complement strand
CCAACTGCACGGCGCCGCTGATCGTTCAGGCGACGCTGGGCTTCTCCACCGCGATCCTGGACGCGGCGGCGCTGGGCTTCCTCGGCCTCGGCGCCCAGCCGCCGACGCCGGAATGGGGCACCATGCTGGCGTCGGCGCGGGAATTCGTCAGCCGGGCCTGGTGGGTCGTGACCTTCCCCGGCCTTGCGATCCTGATCACGGTGCTGGCCTTCAACCTGCTGGGCGACGGGCTGCGCGACGCGCTGGACCCCAAGCTGAAGCGATGAGTTCGTTCAACGGAACCCGATACCTGATGAAGGGCTGTCATGCCTTTGCTTGATATCCGCAACCTTTCCGTCGAGTTCTCGACCAGAGCCGGCAAGTTCCGAGCGGTCGATGGGATCGACCTGACGGTGGACGAGGGCGAAGTCCTCGGCATCGTCGGCGAGTCCGGCTCCGGGAAGAGCGTGACCTCGCTGGCCGTCATGGGCCTGATCGCCAACAACGGCCGCGTGGTGGCCGACAAGATGGAGTTCGACGGGCGGGACCTGCGCACCCTGACCGAGCGGCAGCGCCGCAAGCTGACCGGCAAGGACGTGGCCATGGTGTTCCAGGAACCCATGACCAGCCTCAACCCGTGCTTCACCATCGGCTTCCAGATCATGGAAAGCCTGAAGGTGCATGAGAAGCTGGGCCGGTCCGAGCGCCGCCGCCGTGCGATCGAACTGCTCGAGAAAGTCGGCATCCCGGCGCCCGAAAGCCGGCTGTCGTCGTTTCCGCACCAGCTTTCCGGCGGCATGAACCAGCGTGTCATGATCGCCATGGCGATCTCCTGCAACCCGCGCCTGCTGATCGCCGACGAGCCGACGACCGCCCTTGACGTGACGATCCAGAAGCAGATCCTGGATCTTCTGCTCGACCTCCAGAAGGAGCGCGGCATGGCGCTGATCCTGATCACCCACGACATGGGCGTGGTCGCGGAAACGGCGCGCCGCGTTTCCGTCATGTATGCGGGGCAGGTGGTGGAGACGCGATCCGCCCGCGACCTGTTCACCCATCCGCAGCATCCCTATACCGGAGCGCTGCTCGATGCCCTGCCGGAGCGGGCGCTGGGCAAGCGCCGCCTGCCGACCATCCCCGGCGTGGTTCCCGGCATATCGGACCGTCCGAGCGGCTGCCTGTTCAACCCGCGCTGCCGGTTCGCCCAGGACAAGTGCCGCCGCGAGGGCGTACCGCTGTTCCCGGACGAGAGCGGAGCCGCTCGCTGCTTCTATCCGTTGCAGGTGACAGGAGGAGTGGCAGCATGACCGCCGTTTACCAGACACCCATCGCTCCAGCCGCCCGCGTACAGCGCGAAACCGTGCTGGACGCCGTCGACCTGAAGAAGCACTACCGGCTGAAGCGCGGGCTGTTCCGCGCCGACGCTACCGTCAAGGCGGTGGACGGCGTCTCCTTCGTGCTCCAGACCGGCAGGACGCTGGCCGTGGTCGGCGAGTCCGGCTGCGGCAAATCGACGCTCGCCCGCATGGTGACGCTGATCGATCCGCCCACATCCGGGGAACTCCGGTTCGACGGCAAGGACATGACGGTAGGTAGCCGCGAGGAAGCGCGGACGCTCCGCCGCAAGGTCCAGATGGTGTTCCAGAACCCCTACGGATCGCTGAACCCGCGCAAGCGCATCGGCACGATCCTGGAAGAGCCGCTGGTCATCAACACCAAGCTCAGCCGCGCCGAGCGGCGCGAGCGCGCGGTCGAGATGATGGGGAAGGTCGGCCTGCGCCCCGACCAGTACGAGCGCTATCCGCACATGTTCTCGGGCGGACAGCGCCAGCGCATCGCCATCGCGCGGGCCCTGATGCTGAATCCGCGCGTCGTGGTCGCGGACGAGCCGGTTTCGGCCCTGGACGTCTCGATCCAGGCCCAGGTGCTGAACCTGATGATGGATCTACAGGAGGAATTCGACCTCGCCTACCTGTTCATCAGCCACGATCTCAGCGTCGTCCGCCACATCGCCGACGACGTCATGGTCATGTATCTGGGCCGCCCGGTCGAGCACGGGCCGAAGGAAACCATCTTCGCCCATCCGCGCCATCCCTATACGCGGGCGCTGATGGCGGCGACGCCGCGCGTCAATCCTGCCCTCCGCCAGGACGCATCGCCGCCGCGCGGCGAGTTGCCGTCCCCGCTCAACCCGCCGTCGGGCTGCCACTACCACAAGCGCTGCCCGCACATGACGGACCGCTGCGCCGTGGAGGTGCCGCCGCTCCGCGAGGTGGATGGCAGGCGGGTCGCCTGCCATTACGCCGAGCGGATGGAGTAGGGGAGCTTCCGCCGCTCAGTGGTCCGAGCGGTGCAGGATCTTGTCGGCGAGGCCGGTCTCGTAGCCGACGCCTTCGGGCGTCAGGACAAGGGCGCGGGGGAACTGGGACTTGATCAGGCCCTTGCGCTCCAGCGCCACCCAGACGGCGGGATTGGCCAGACCGTTCGCGTCCGCAGTGGAAACGACGGCGTCGCCCATATGGAAGTGATTGCCGTGGGCATGGGGGAACTGATCGACCAGCAGCGAGCCTTCGGCCTCCTCCGGCACAGGCTGGCCGATCAGGCGCCCGAGTTCCTGGATCAGCGTCAGGGTCTTGAGCTGCAAGGGATTCAGCTTCAGCGGGTTGGTTCTGGGCGGCATGGTCGGCCTCGGCTTCTGATGAAAAAGAGTTACAGGGACATACCGAAACACGAACGGCGAATCCAGCGTTGCCCGACCGCTGGGCAATGCGCAACAATCTGAAACATAAGTTTACTTGGGCCAAGACATCGCGCTATGGCAGTAAGGTGCGGTGCAAAATCGAAGTTTAAGATTTAGGCGAACATAAAATGTGCGGTATTATCGGTATCATCGGCAAGAACGAGGTCGCTCCCCTTCTGATCGAGGGTCTGCGGCGGCTGGAGTATCGCGGATACGACAGTGCCGGCGTGGCGACATTGGTCAACGGTCGGATCGACCGCCGCCGGGCGGAAGGCAAGCTGGTCAACCTGGACCGCCGCGTCCAGGAGCAGCCGCTGTCCGGCACCATCGGCATCGGCCACACCCGCTGGGCGACCCATGGCGGTCCGACCGAAACCAATGCCCATCCCCACGCTACCCGCAAGGTCGCCGTCGTCCATAACGGCATCATCGAGAACTACCAGGATCTCAAGGCCGAACTGGAAGGCCATGACCACCTGTTCGAGACCGAAACCGATACCGAGGTCATCGTCCATCTCGTGACCTACTACCTGGACCGGGGCCTGGGTCCGGTCGAGGCGACTGCTGAAGCCCTCAAGCGCCTTGAAGGCGCCTTCAGCCTGGCGCTGATCTTCGCCGGCGAGCACGACCTGATGATCGGCGCCCGGCGCGGCACGCCGCTGGCGGTCGGTTACGGCAACGGCAATGGCGAGATGTACCTGGCGTCCGACGCCTTCGCCCTGGCGCCGCTGACCAACCGCCTCACATACCTGGAAGACGGCGACTGGGTCGTCCTGAACCAGGGCAGCGTCGTGGTCCGCAACGCGGCCGGCGAGCAGGTGGAGCGCCCGATCAAGCTGTCGGCCGTGTCCGGCGCCATGATCGGCAAGGGCGAACATCGCCACTTCATGCTGAAGGAGATCTACGAGCAGCCGCAGGTGATCGGCGACACGCTCAACGCCTTCGTCCAGGCGACGACCGGCCACATCACGCTGCCCGACCTGCCGTTCGATCTTGCGGCCATTCCGCGCATTACTGTAGTCGCCTGCGGCACCGCCTTCTATGCCGGCATGGTGGCGAAGTACTGGCTCGAGCAGATCGCCCGCGTGCCGGTCGAGCTGGACATCGCGTCGGAGTTCCGCTATCGCGAAGCGCCGATGCCGGAAGGCGGCTTGGCCCTGTTCATCTCCCAGTCGGGCGAGACGCTGGATACGCTGGAGGCGCTGCGCTACGCCAAGCGCCAGAAGCAGCACATCCTGTCCGTGATCAACGTCGCGGAAAGCACGATCTCGCGCGAGAGCGACGTGGTGCTGTCGACCCTGGCCGGTCCGGAAATCGGCGTCGCCTCCACCAAGGCCTTCACGACGCAGCTGACGGTGCTGGCCTGCTTCGCCATCGCGGTGGCCCGAGCGCGCGGTACGATCACCCGCGAGCAGGAAGCGGAGATGTCCACGGCGCTCCGGGAGGTTCCCGCCCGCGCGGTCGATGTCCTGAACCACGACGAGCGCTTGCGCCAGCTTGCCCATGACGTGTCGGAAGCCCGCGACGCCCTGTATCTGGGGCGCGGCACCAGCTACCCGATCGCCCTGGAAGGGGCGCTCAAGCTGAAGGAAATCTCCTACATCCACGCCGAAGGCTATGCCGCCGGCGAGATGAAGCACGGCCCGATCGCCCTGATCGACGAGAACGTCCCCATCATCGCCCTGGCCCCGAACGACGTCCTGTTCGAAAAGACCGCGTCGAATATCATGGAAGCGGCGGCCCGGGGCGGCAAGGTGCTGCTGCTGTCCGACGCCAAGGGCGTCGAGCGGATGGGGTCCAAGGTGACCTGGACCGTGACGCTGCCCGAAGTCCACGCCTTCGTCGCCCCGATCCTCTACGCGATCCCGATGCAGTTGCTGGCCTATCATACGGCGGTCATCAAGGGCACCGATGTCGATCAGCCGAGGAACCTCGCCAAGAGCGTGACTGTCGAATAAATCGAAAACGATGCTGACAGATGCCCTGACGAAGGGCCGGACATGAAAATGGCGCGGCAACCGAATGCCGCGCCATCGTCCGATCCGTCCGGGACTGTCGTGAGCCGGATTAGAAGTCGAGGCGGGTGCTGAAGACCGCCACGATGCCTTCGTTGCTGGCGGTCGTCACGGCGCCCAATGCGTCGACGTTCCGCAGGTCCTCGTCCACATACATCACGTCCGCCTGTACCGTCAGGCCGGCCGCGATCGTATAGGCCACGCCGCCGCCATAGGTCTTGTAGGAAGAGGCATAGGTGGACGGCAGGCCGGTTGCGACATCGGGGCTGCCCTTGAAGCCTTCGGCATCGGCATAGGTGAGGCCGATCGCCACCGGACCAGCCGTATAGCTGGCGCCGACATGCCAGGCCGTGCTGTCGCCCGACGTTGCGGGAGCACCGGAAACGGCGTTGTAGTCGTCGGCGTCGATATAGCCGCCACCGACCTTGAATCCGCCGTAGCCGACCTGAGCGCCGGCCTGCCATGCGAAGAAGTCTTCCAGCGACGGCCCGCCGACGGCACCCAAGTCCTGACCCGTCGCCGTGCTGGCGGTGGCGCCCAGCGCCAGGGAGAAGCCGGAGAACTCACCGGTGTAGTTGGCGCCGAATTCCCAGAAGTCCTTGTAGCCGCCGGCCGTCTTCAGGGGCACCACGTTCTGTGCTTCGCTGTCGCTCTGGGTGGCATAGCTGACACCGGCCTGGATTCCGGCGAAGCGCGGCGTGATGTACATGACCTTCGTGGAGTCGCCGGCGTCCGGGGCCTGAACGAGGCTGCCGGTCGGTGCGCCGCCGAGAGCGAAGCCGGCCAGCGGACCGGCATCCGGGGTTACGGCCAGGAAGTCGTAGGCGTCGCCGTCGATCTGCTCGATGCCGACCAGGGGAGCATAGATGGCAAGCGTGTCGGCCGCGCCATCGAAGTCGCCCAGTTCGATACGGCCCCAGGTGCCGCCGATGTAGACCGACGCTTCGTCGGTGCCGACCCCGGTGTCGCCGCCGCCGCCCGTGCTGTTCTGCAACTCGATCTTGGCACCGTACAGCAGGCCGTTGTCGGCCTTGCCATCGGCGCGGACGACGATTTCGGTCTCAAGCTGGAACTCGCGGCTGGTCCTGTTCGAAGCATCGTCGTCGTAATAGGCGCCGAAGAATTCGGTATAGCCACCCAGGCTGACGACGATCTGCGCCTGGGCGCTTTGCGCATACAGAGCCGCGGCGGTAATGGCCGTGCCGGCGAGAAGAGCTTTTTTCATGACAGGTCCCTGATCGGATCGAAAAGTTTCGGCTTCACGAGGTAGATGAAACTCACGATTTGGATCAGACGCAACAATAACAATAAACAATGACGATCAAGCTGCATTCATGATGCAATACGGCAACTATATGATAGAATTACAATAAAAGGCCTTTGAGTAAGACCCGATTTTATTAAATATTGCCGTTTAATGACACACTATTACTAGTGGTTCATTGAGATCCATATTTAGTAACTCAATCGGATGTGTTGAGTGATGGTCTTCGTCACTCTGATAAGCTGGAGCCTCAATGTAGGGGGGCGGCTTTCAAGAACCGCGCCCGGTCGGCCGAAGTAACCTTGACATCGAACACGTCCCCTTCGCGGTCGAGCGTCAATGGAACATCGACACCCGCTTCGCCCAAGGCCCACATCGCGCGGTAGAAGCCCGCTACGGACTTGATCGGACTGCCCGCCACCGCGCGTATGGTGTCGTCGGCCTTCAAGCCCGCCCGGCGCGCCGGCCCATCGCCAGCCAGTCCGATGACGATGACCCGGTCGTTCGCATCCTCGCTCGTATAAAGACCGAGCCAGGGGCGGACGGGACCGGCGACCCGGCCGATCGTCAGCAGATCGTCCAGGATCGGTTTCAAGGGATCGATCGGCACGACCATGTTGAGCGGCAGGATATCGCCGCCGGGAGCCTGGTGCTGAAGTTGAAGCGATCCGATCCCCAGCAGGTCGCCATGCGGGCCGATCAGCGGCGCGCCGCCCCAGTGCGGATGGGCCGGAGCGGTGAAGATCGCATCGTCCAGCAGGTATTCCCAGTAGCCGGCGAATTCCTGACGGGCGACCACCTGTGCCGCGATCGAGCGGGTCGGCCCGCCGGCGCCTCCGATGACGACCTTCGTGCCCGGCTTCAACTTGCCGGAGTTTCCCATCAGCATGGCTGGCACGCCCAGCGGCGCCAATGCCTGAACGAGTCCGAAACCCGAGGTGTAGTCGTAGGCCAGTACATGGCCGGCCACCGCACGCCCGTTCGCCGCTGTCAGCCAGATTTGCTCCGCTTCCGTGATCAGGTATCCAATCGTCAGCACGAGACCGTCGTCGCGGATCACGACACCCTGGCCCAGGCGCTCGGTGCCCAGGGATTCTGCGGTGAAGGCATCGGCCGGTATCGTGGCGCGCAAGGAAACGATCGAGGAAAGCGCGGTATCGAGGTTGTAGTCCAGCGACCGGGGGTCAGGCTGAAACTCCGGCGGGATTTGCCAAGAATCAGATGATCGCATCGAATACCTCGCAGTCGGCGGCCCCCGGCGCGGGAGCACCTTCATAACAAGGTAGGGCGCCTATAATGTCCTGTGTAGGGAAAATTAACTGCCGGGAGGATTACGGGCATCCGCACCAGGCGCACGACAAGACACTGCATCACTTTTCCAGCGCCGGAACAAACCCGATTGCGCATTCTTAAATTAATTTAATCCCGCAATTTCCGCTAACGTTCCCCGGATGTTTTACCTCCCTGAAATCCGGAATTTTCACCGCTCATGGCACGTCGCCTTGGAAACCGCCTGGTGAAAGACTTTTAGACAAGTCTTCCTGATCGAGGCGTTCAAACCGCCTTACCGGCGGCCGGTATCCATGGATGGAGGCGAAATTGGTCAGGAACGACATCGAGAGCCAGCGGGAGCGCGCCCGCCTGAACCGGATGGAAATCATCGACGCGAAGTTGTCCCGGCGCGAAATGATGAAGTACGGCCTGCTCACCGCGGGGGGCGCGCTGGTCGCCAAGAGCGGGCTCAGCATCCGGGCGGCCTCCGCTGGCGGCTCCGTAGCGAGCCCCGCCACTACGCCCTTCATCGAGCCGCTGCGCGTGCTGACGCCCCATCTCGGATCGCGGTTGCAGGACGATTTGGATCATTGCAGTTCCACGGTGTCCGACGATCCCAGGGAGGCCGCTCGCGCCGCCCACCAGCTCTGGAAGGGCAACGAGCCGCAGGTCGTCTACAATTTCACGCAGAAGCCGCGCCTTTACCGGCCGCATCCCAAGCTGGCCGAGCAGAACGTCTGGACGTTCCGCGACTTCGACAAGGATAAGGAGTCACCGCTGGCCATGATCCACGCCCGCTACGGCGAGCCGTGCATGGTCTACAGCCACAACGAACTGCCGGCGAACCACAAGGGTTATGGCAACCCGATGGTCACGACCCATCTCCACAACGCCCATAACGCGTCGGAAAGCGACGGCAATCCTACGGACTATTTCGGTCCCGGAACCTACAAGACCTTCCATTACCCGAACATGTATGCAGGCGGCGACGAGCGCGAAGCCCTGGGCTTCCTGTGGTTCCACGACCACTGCATGGACTATACCTCGCAGAACGTCTATCGCGGGCTGGTCGGCACCTACCTGCTGTTCGACCGCTACGACAGCGGCAACGAGGAAGACACGGATTCCAAGGCCATCCGGCTGCCCAGCGGCAAATACGACGTTCCGCTGGTGATCGAGAACAAGGTCTACGACAAGAACGGCGTCGCCTATTTCGACCTGTTCAACCTGGACGGCATCATCGGCGACAAGTTCCTGGTTAACGGCAACGTCCAGCCGTATTTCGAAGTCGACCGCCGACGCTACCGCTTCCGCCTGCTGAATACCGGACCGTCCCGTTTCTATCAGTTCAAGTTCAGCAACGGCATGAAGTTCTGGCAGGTCTCCAACGACGGCAACCTGCTGCCATTCCCGATCGAGCGCGACAGCATCGGCATGACGGTCGCCGAGCGTGTGGACATCGTGGTCGATTTCTCAGGCGTGACCGACAGCATCGTCTATCTCGTCAACGTGCTGGAGCACAAGGACGGCACCGGTCCCACCGGCAAGATCCTGTCGACCAGCGTCGGCGACAAGATCCTTCAGTTCCGCCTTGGCGCCAAGGTGACCGACAACAGCCGCGTGCTGACCAAGACGACCGAATTGCGGCGGCTTCCCGACATCAACATGAGCGAGGTCAAGAAGGAGCGGAACTGGACTTTCAACCGGCGCAACGGCGCCTGGGTGGTCAACGGCGAACTGTTCAACCGCAACGTCGTCAATGCCCGCTGCCAGAAGAACACGGCGGAGATCTGGAATATCACCAACGCCTCGGGCGGCTGGTCGCATCCGATCCACATGCATTACGAAGAGTTCCAGATCCTGTCGCGCAACGGCGTCCCGATCAAGGACGGCAATCCGGAGAAGGCGCGTAAGGACGTGATCTGGCTGCACCCGAACGAGACGGTCAAGATCTTCGTCCGGTTCCGCGACTTCACCGGCAAGTATCCGCTCCATTGCCACAACGTCGTTCACGAGGACCACGCCATGATGGCGCGCTACGACGTCGTGGACGACGCGTCCTCCTGATACGGCGTTCGATTTTCAAGGTGTGGTTCAGGAGGGATGAAGCGATGGACATGCGCAGACGGCAATTTCTGGCGAGCAGTGCGGTGATCGTCGGTGGCGTCCTCCTGGGCACCACGATAGCGGACCTGATCGGCCCGGCGGAGGGCGAGAGCTTCGACGGTTCGCCCGACGGCAGGTTCCCCAATATCGTGCTCCACGGGCACGATGGCGGAGCCTACCGCTTCTATGACGACTTGATCCGCGACAAGATCGTCCTGATAAACATGTTCTTCACCGGCTGCGGCGACATCTGTCCGCTCAGCACCCAGCATCTCGTCCAGGCCCAGGAGATGCTGGGCGACCGGGTCGGCCGCGATATCTTCATGTATTCCATCACCCTCAACCCCGAGATGGATACCGAGCCGGTGATAAGGGACTATGCGGAGACCTACGGCGTCGGACCCGGCTGGCTGTTCCTTCGCGCGTCGAGGGAAGATACCGAACTGCTCCGCCGCGCCCTCGGCTTCGTCGATCCCGATCCGGCGCTCGACGCCGACCTGGAAACCCATATCGGCGTCGTGAAGTTCGGCAACGATGCCATAGGCCGGTGGGGGGCCTGTCCCTCCTTCGCCGACGCCGAGGAGATCGTCGCCGGCGTGCGGACGCTGGACCCGATCAAGCGGACTTGAAGCCGGCAGCCGGGATTTCTACTCGCGCGGGGCCAGCGCCGACAGCACCACACGGGCTCGGACCACCAGCTTTTCCGACACGTTGACCGGTCCGTCCTGGCCCGGCGCCGCGGCCATCGCCATCGGCTGCATGTCCTCGCGGGTCTTGCGGGCATAGGCCATCGGCGGCTGGTCGGCGAAGTCGATGTTGCCCATGCGGAACTTGCGGCCGGGGAAGCTCCGTTCCAGCGCGTCCAGTTCTGAGGCCGCCTTGCCGTAGATCTCCGCACGGAGGCGGGCGCGGACCGCTTCCGTTTCGCCGAGCGTTGGGGTGAACTCAATCGATCCGATTCGGAGCTGCAAGCCGGGCCGGCTGGCCTGCTTGGCCTTGTCGGCCAATCCTCCCAGCGCGGTTTCCGCCAGGCGTGCTACTGCGACGGCGCGCCAGCGATCCAGGCCGGCCTGATCGGTCGAGCGATCGAAGCTGACGATCTTCCAGTCGGCATCGGGCGTCAGGCCGCCGATAGCCTTCAGGAGATCGGACCGCTGGGTACCGGCGTCGGCTCCCGAGGCGGCGGCATCGGCGGAGACCGTCACGCGGGCGGTTTCCGTGCCGACCCAATCTTCCGCCGTGAGGTCGAGCACCACCTGATCCATCACGGGAGGCGGGACCTGCGCCGATGCCGGAAGCGTCAGCGCCAGGGTCAGGCAGAATGCCAGCGGGGAAAGGACTCGCATCATCGGGAAGGAACTCCGGATTACGGCTCAGAAATCCAGGTCCGCATAGTGGGACGGCGGAGGATTTCCGGGCAGGGCGTCGGACAGCAGGGGGCGGAAGCTCCGGCGTGACTTGATCCGCGAGTACCAGATGCGTGCTTCGGGATGTTCGTCCCAGGGCACGTCGCCCAGATAGTCGACTGCGGACAGGTGTGCTCCGGCGGCGATGTCGGCCATGCTGAAGTCGTCACCCGCCAGCCAGTTCCGCCGTTCCGCCAGATAGGCGATGTAGTCTAGATGGTAGTGGATGTTCTGCAATCCCGCCCGGATCGCCGGGGCGTGCGGATAACCCCAGCCGAGATAGCGCTTGATCAGCTTTTCACCGACAAGGTTCTCGGTCACTTCCGAGTTGAACTTGTTGTCGAACCAAGCGGTCAGACGGCGCGTCTCGGCTCGCTCCGCCGGGTCGGAACCCAGCAGGGGCTTGTCCGGATAAGCTTCGTCCAGGTATTCGCAGATGGCGTTCTGATCGGCCAGGATCGGGCCGTCGTCGGGCTCGACCAGCACGGGGATATCGCCAGCCGGGTTCATCGCGAGGAACTCGGGCCGCCGGTCGGAGATCTTCTCGACCTGCATTTCGAAGTCGAGCCCTTTCTCGCCCAGTGCGATGCGCACTTTGCGGGAGGACGGGGAGAGCCAGAAGTGAAACAGAGTTCGCATGGGGTCGGGACAATACCGCAAGCTTTCCCCCAAACATAGAGTCCGGTAGAGGACATATGCCCATTGATGTGACTAAACGGCGGCAATCAGGCGCTGCTGCACGACCCGCAGGGCGGGAAGACGTATGGTGACCGTGGTGCCGACGCCCAGGACGCTGTCGATGGCCAGCGAACCGCCATGAAGATTGACCAGCGAACGGGTGATCGGCAGACCGAGGCCGGTCCCCGATTCGCCCGCCATATAGGCGTTGCGCGCCTGACCGAAAGGCTCGAGCACTTTGGGGATCTGGTCCGCGATGCCGATGCCGGTATCGCGGACCGCCAGCACGACATCGCCGTTCTCTTCCTGACAACCCGATACCTCGATCTCGCCGCCGCGCTCGGTGAACTTGACCGCATTTGTCAGCAGGTTGATCAGGATCTGCTTCAGCGCCCGCTCGTCACCCATCACGACGGGCAGCGGCTCGATTTCGGAGCGTAGCGTCAGGTCCTTGCGCAGCGCCCTCTCGCGGACCAGCCGGACGACGGGTTCTATGATGCGGCTGAGATCGACCTGCTCTTCCTCCAGCTCATACCGGCCGGCCTCGATCTTGGACAGGTCGAGGATGTCGTTGATCAGGCTCAGCAGATGGCGGGCGCTGTCCAGGACGTTGCGGTTGTATTCGCTGTAGCGCGGCGAGCCGAGCGGGCCGAAATAGCCCTGGTCCATGATCTCGGAGAAGCCCAGGATGGCGTTGAGCGGAGTCCGCAGTTCATGGCTCATATGGGCCAGGAACTCCGACTTGGCGCGGCTCGCCTCTTCCGCTTCGCGCCGCGCCTGATCCAGCTTGCGGGCGAGGACCGACAAGTCGGCGGCCTGCTGCTCCAGCCGGTCGCGTGCCTGGAAGATCTCCTGTTCGCGCCGTTTCTGATCGCTGATGTCCATCAGCACGCCGACCGACATGCTCTTGCCGTCGTCGACATAGTCGCCGACGGCGATATAGGCCGGGAAGGTCCGTCCGTCGCGGGTCCGCGCCATGACTTCCCTTGCTACCCCCAGATGGGGCAGGTTGGCCAGCGCCGCGCAGGGCATCGGCGGGATCAGGGTATCGATGGTCAGCCCCTTGGCTTCCGCCGCCCTGTAGCCGAACAGCTGCTCCGCCGCCGGGTTGAACAACTGGATGCGCCCCTGGTCGTCATGGACGATGATGCCGGTGACCGCGACGTCGAGCACGGCGCGCAACCTTGCCTTGCTGTCGGC
>NZ_JCACHA010000622.1:0-3498 GCF_059503625.1 Skermanella sp. | reverse complement strand
TTCGGTCACGTCCTGGATGATGCCGAACAAGCGCATGGTCTGGTCGGTCTCGTCCCGGCTGCGGGTGAACTCCTCGCGGACGTGCCGTTCGGTCCCGTCCGGGCGGACGATGCGGTACTCACGGGTGCTGTCGGGGCCGTCGGTCGGATCGCCGTCGTTCAGGCGTGCCCTGTCTTCGGGATGGATCGACGCACGCCAGCTGTCCAGCGTCGGCAGGGAGCCGGGGTCCCAGCCCCAAATGTCGTACAGCGTGTCGGACCAGACCACGCGTCCGCTGGTCAGCTCGATCGTCCACCAGCCGATGCCGGCGATCCGCTGTGCCTGCCGCAGCCGCCGCTCGTTCTCGCGCAGCCGTTCTTCCTGCCTCTCCCGCTCGGTCACGTCGTTGGCGGCGACCACGAGGAACAGCCGGCCCGAGGCGTCGGGAAAAGCGCCGGCCGTGATCAGGACGCGTCTGGACCGTCCGTCGGAATGGCGAAGCTTCAGGATCATGGGAGCCTGGGTTTCGCCAGCGCCGGCGGAACGCAGCAGCTCATGTGCCCGGTTGCGGTCGTCGGGCGGGAAGATCTCGGTGAAGGGGCGATAGACCAGTTCGTTTTCGCCGACGCCGCACAGCGCGCCATAGGCGGCATTGGCCCTGACCACGCGTCCGGAGCCGTCCACCATGCAGAAGCCTGTACCCGCCGCGTCATATGTCTCCGACAGCAGGCCGTGGGCAAGCACGTGCTTGCGGTATTGCCGAAGCATCACCAGCACCAGGCCGGTAAAGCTCAGCAGGACCACGGCGGTCATGAAGATGTGGTTGTTGAGCCCCTCCCGCCATTCGGCCAGTACGTCCTTCTCCGAAAGGCCGACCGCGACATAGAGAGGCAGCGTGCTGATCTGGCGCGATGCGATGATGCGGGCGGACCGATCGAAACAGCATTCGGAAGCCAGGTGGGCTCCGGTATGGGTGCCTGAAGCATTCTGGCCGCGGATCTCCTCCAGCAGTTTCTGGTTCGCGAGCTTATGGCCGATCAGATCGCCCCTGAACGGGTTCGACGACAGGATCGTGCCGTTTGCGTGCATCAGGAACAGAATGCCCTCCTGGCCCGCACCAAGGGATTCGAAGAAGCGGTTGGAGATTTCCGGCCGTATGGCAGCGGCGACGACTCCGCTGAAGGCGCCGCTGTCAGGGCGCCCGATGCGGCGGCTGATGGGGAGGTAGAGTTCGGTTCCGCCTTCCTCCATCCTCGGTTCGCCGATGAAGAGGGGACCGGCGGTGCGCAGTTTGGGGATGGCGGCCTGTACATCGAAGAAGTCCGTGCCCTTGACGCTCTGAGGTTCCGCCGGAAAGCGGTGGGAGTGCAGGCGGACGACCCCGTCGGCGGCGATGATCAGCATGTAGCGGACTTGGGAAACTTCTCCGGCGATGCCGCTTCCCTCCAGATGGGCAAGGTTGTGCCAATCCGCCCAGATGCCTCCGGACTGTTCGACGTCCCGAAGCGAGAAGTATTTGATCGCGTTGCGGAGCGCTATGTCGTTGATCTCGACCATGCGGAGCATGTGCTCCGCGGCGAGGTTCGCCAGGGCGCGCGATTTCTCCTGCGCCTGCACGATGGTATCGTCATGCGTCTTCAACTCGTTGAAGCCAAGAAGCCCCGCGACCAGAAGCACCAATCCGGCATATAGACTCAGGAAAATCGTCGGCGTTACGCGCTGCTGGTTCACGAGCAATCCAGGGCTGGGGCTCACCGGAGGTACGGCTGCCAGAATCCGGAAGCTCCGTTTTTAGCACAAAAGGATAGGCCCTGGTCAATTGATTGGGTTGCGACCTATTGCAGCAACTACTTGCGATAGAGGATGAAAGGGTCTCGGGGCGGTAGAGGGGGCGCCTCCACCACCCATCCATTGCGCTCGTAGAATGCCCTAGCATTCCTGTTGGCCGCGAGGCAGCGCAGGCGCACGGGCTGCGAGAGATGGGCGCAGGCGCGGTCGAGAAGGGCGGTGCCGATACCGTGGTGCTGCCAGTCCGGATCGACGAACAGGTTCTGGATGAGGCCGGCCGGCGGGTATATGGAGGCGAAGCCGACGACCAGATTGCCCAATTCGGCGACCCAGACTTCTTCGTCCTCGACCGAGCGGCGATAGTCGTCGAGGTCGAAGGGAGCGGCAGGCTGCCAGTGGAAGGCTGCCCGGCGGGTGGAAAGGAAGATCTCGGCACAGCGCGGCTCGTCGCCGGTCGTGGCGGCCCGGATCATGATAGCGGTCTTCCAGCGCTCGATCATGTGCTCGCTCCCCCGCGCGACATCCCCATCCGCCGATAAACGGAACGGGAAGTTGCCTTATTCAGGAAAGGCGAACCGGAGAGTGCGCCGCCCCTGGCAGAAGGGTTAGCGCACGCCGCCGTTCGGTACAAGTAGTCGATGGAAGGGAAAAAGTGGCATGGGACGTCCGATAACCAAGTAATCAGACAGGTCTGATCATAGCTATCGGCCGTCCCATCCCATTTCCAACTGATCCGCTGCGGGACCGATCAGTCCGCTGCCTGGGGTGCACGCACCGGGATATCGAGCCGGTGGACCATTTCTTTCGGCACGACCTGCCAGAAGTGGTCCCGGACCAGATGCCAGTCGTTGAGCAGGCGCTCGGCGAACTTGCTCTGCGTCTCCTCGACATGTTCGGCGATCAGGCTCTTCAGCAGCGTCTCGTAGTGCGGCACTTCGATGCGCTGGAAGATCACGTTCTCCTCGTTGACTTTGTGGGAAAAGCTGCCGTCCTCGTCATAGATGAAGGCCATGCCGCCGGTCATGCCGGCGCCGAAGTTTTCGCCGACCTTGCCCAGGATCACCGCGGTTCCGCCGGTCATGTATTCGCAACCGTTGGAGCCGCAGCCCTCGACCACGACCAGCGCGCCGGAGTTGCGGACGGCGAACCGCTCGCCCGCCTGACCGGCGGCGAACAGCTTGCCAGCGGTGGCGCCGTACAGCACGGTGTTGCCGATGATCGTGTTCTCGTTCGACTTCAGCGTGCTGTTGGTGCTCGGCCGGACCGTGATGGTGCCGCCCGACAGGCCCTTGCCGACATAGTCGTTGCTGTCGCCCAGAACTTCCAGCTTGATGCCCTGGACCGCGAAGGCGCCCAGCGACTGGCCGCAGGAACCGCGCAGCTGCACGGTGACGTGGCCGGGCTTCAACCCGGTCATGCCGAACTTGCGGGTCACCATGGCCGACAGCCGCGTGCCGATGGCCCGGTGCGTGTTGCGCACGTTATAGGCCAGCTGCATCTTCTCGCCCTCGTCGAACAGCGGACGGGCATCGGCGATCATGCGGGCGTCCAGGGTGTCCGGGACCTCGTTGCGGCCCTGCATCGTGCAGTAGCGGGCGCTGTCGCCGGGATCGGCCTGGGCCAGCAGGGGGTTGAGGTCCAGGTCGTCCAGGTGAGCCGCACCCCGGCTGACCTGATGGAGCAGGTCGGTGCGGCCGATCACCTCGTTCAGCGTCTTGAAGCCGAGTTGGG
>NZ_JCACHA010000621.1:0-16270 GCF_059503625.1 Skermanella sp. | reverse complement strand
ATATCTTCTGCTTGGCATCCGCCGTCAGCCCGCGCGCCCTGCGGCCAAGCTCGCCGGTCAGTTCCAGCATGTCGGCGACTTCCTCGACCCGCGCGCGGACCTCCGTCTCCGCCACCCGGCGGTTGCGCAAGGGAAACGCCAAGTTGTCGAACACCGACATGGTGTCGTAGATCACCGGGAACTGGAACACCTGGGCAATGTTGCGCTGCTGCGGCGGCAGGCGGGTGACGTCCAGGCCGTCGAACAGCACCTGCCCCTCGCTGGGGATCAGCAGGCCGGAGATGATGTTCAGCAGCGTGGTCTTGCCGCAGCCGCTCGGTCCCAGCAGGGCATAGGCGCCGCCGTCGTGCCAGACGTGGTCCATGCGCTTCAGCGCGTAGTCGGCATCGCCCTTGGGATGGGCGCTGTAGGAATGGGCGAGCCCGCGCAGTTCGATCCTTGCCATGGCCCTCTCCTACTCCGCCGCCATGCCGAGACGCGGGCGCGGCGGGGCCGCCACCAGCCCGCCATCGGCGCCGAAGGCGAACAGCCGGCGCGCGTTGACATAGGCCGTGACCGGCTCGCCGATCCTCAGCGTATGGACGCCGTCCTGCTGGACGACCCAGGCGATGCCCGGACCATGGACATGGATGAAGGTTTCCGACCCGCTGATCTCCGCCAGTTCCACCGTACCCGGCACCGGGATGTCGTCGTCATGGGCGCGGAACACCGACAGGTGGTTCGCCCTGATGCCGAAGCGGTAGCGGCCATGGGCCAAGTCGGCCAGATGGCCGGCGGCGGGGACCCGGATGCCGTCCGCCAGCAGCACGCCGGACCCGTCCACCACTCCATCCACCTGATTGAGCGGCGGATCGCTGAACACCTGCCCGACCCGCAGGCTCGACGGGTTGTGGTAGACCTGAACGGTCGGGCCGCTCTGAAGCACCCTGCCCTCATGGAGCACCGTGATGGTGCCGCCCAGCATCAGGGCTTCCAGCGGTTCGGTCGTGGCATAGACGACGATGGACCGGTGCCGCTTGAAGATCTCGCGCATCTCGGAGCGCAACTCCTCGCGCAGCTTGTAGTCCAGGTTGACCAGCGGTTCGTCGAGCAGCAGCAGCCCCGCTTCCTTGACCAGCGCCCGCGCTATCGCGGTCCGCTGCTGCTGGCCGCCGCTCAGTTCCGCCGGCAGGCGCTTCAGCAGGCCGTCGATGTGCATGATGCCTGCCGCTTCCCGCACCTTGCGGTCGATCTCGGCCTTGGGCAGTCCGGCCAGCTTCAAGGGGGAGGCGATGTTGTCGTAGACGGTGAAGGAGGGATAGTTGACGAACTGCTGGTAGACCATCGCGACCTGACGGCGGCGCACCGAGACTCCCGTCACGTCCTTGCCGTCCCAGAGCACCCGCCCGGCGGACGGCCGGTCCAGCCCCGCCATCACCCGCATCAGCGAAGTCTTGCCGGCCAGCGTCGGCCCGAACAGAACGTTCAGCGAGCCCGGCTCAAGCGTCAGCGACAACTCGTGCAGGTGGGCTTCACCGCCGACGACACGGGAAATCCGGTCCAGCACCAGCGTCATGGGCAGACACCGGAATCGTAGCCATCCCCGCAGAAACGCAAGCCGACCTCCCCAAATCGCCCGGCCCTTATGGGCGGGTTCGTTTTATTATCGAACAAAGGGTATGCGGAGATGTCGGGCTTTTGCAAACGAAAATTTAGAGTTCGGATTGTTCTGATTCGAAAATTTTTTCACTCAGAATGATCGAAAAGGAACATGGCGAGCATAGATGTCGCCGGAACCTTCCTCCGCCCCGCGCCCCTCCAGCCACGTCACCAGATCGTCCCGGCCGCACCAGCCATCGAACAGCAGGTGCCGGGCTTCTCCCAGCGCCACATTAAACCTGTACGTCCCCAACGCCTCCAGCCGGTCCAGGCAAGCCAGCGTGCGGTCGCCGGTTTCGGAAATGAACTCGAACGACAGGCAGGGCAACGGCTGGGACAGTCCCGCCAGCACAGACTCCTCGAAGCCCTCCACGTCGATCTTGCAGAAGCGCGGTAGGCCATGCGCCTTGATCAAGGCATCCAGCGTCGTGACCTCGACCTCGACCCGCTCGTCCCAGCGCTCGCCGGGAAAGCGCGGCGACGCCGCGACGGTCGCCGCCCACTCCGCCGACAGGGTCGAAAGCGTCGGATTGCGCCGGTTGATCAGCAACTCCGCCGTTCCCGCCTCCGCGCCGACCGCCCCTTGCACCAATGCCACATCAGGGCTGTGCCCATAGAGCCGCCGCAGCACCGCCATCAGGTGCGGCTGCGGCTCGACCGCGACGACTCGGGCACCCAGAACGGTCCAGGCCTGAACCCGGTCTCCCAGATGCGCCCCGATATCGAACGCTAGGTCGCCCGGCCCGACGAACTGCCCATAGAAGCGCCGGGAGCGCCGCCATTTCAGCGGGTTGGCCCGGTAGATCAATGCCGAGCGGACGACGCCGTAGGCTTTGAGCAGGGTGTTCATGACAGTCGGCCTTCCAGAAACGCTCAGGAGTGATCCGGCATCGGGCCTTCCGGAAAGCTTTATCAACGACATGCGCGCGGCCTGACGGAACCTTGGGAGGGGCCGCGATGTTTGCCTGACAGAGCAGCAACGATCGGCGCCGGCGGCAGGTGAAGCGTAATATCTGGTTAAATTACCGTAAAGAGAACCGGATCAAAAAGAAGGCAACTTCTACCGAGTCACAAAAACGGCATAGGGCTTCATTTTACCCCTACCAACGGCCGCCCTGTTGCACCAATCTAAATAGCAACGAAGGAGAGGATACATGGAAATCGCTTTGATAGCTTTGGTCGCCTCTGTCGCCGTTGCCGGTTGCTATGCAATCGCAAGCTCGGCCCAACCCGAGCCGATCCCGGTCCGGGTACGTTCCAACCGTCGGGGTCAGCGTCGCTGATCTGACGCGCAGACGACTCCGACCCGGACAACCGTCCGGGCCGAAGCCGCCTGCACACCGAACGAACCGGTACCGGCACAGCGTCAACGGTCGAGATCGTTGATGGCGCGGTTCAGTTCGAACTCCTTGGAGGAGACGTAGGTCTCCATCCCGGCCAGCCGTCGTTCCACGTCACGGAACTTCTGCCTGAGCCCGGCTACCGTCACGTCCGGCTTGGTCGCGACGGTGCGCCAGAAGTCTTCTTCCTCGCGGCTGGCATAGGCCCTGGGCGGCTTGGTCTTGAGGACCAGCGCCGCGAGCAGGTACGCGCCCACGACCGGCATCGTGAAGAACACGCCGCCCAGCACCGTCCCGATGCGGACGAACATGACGTCCACCCCGAGATAGTCGGCCAACCCGGCGCAGACTCCCAGCAGCTTGCCGTTGTCCTTGTCGCGGTAGAGCTGGTGCGGGTTGGGCGACGTGAAGGGCGATCCGGACCAGTTCATTGACGCGTCCTCCATCCCGGAGCTTCGGAGTCCAGGATCTTCTCCAGGCTTCCGATCCGGTTCTCCATCCTGCCGGCGCTTTCCCAAAGGTCGGCCAGCATGCGTTCATCCTCGGCGGATAGGCCACGGGCCGACCGCCACTTGGTGACGTAGTGGAAGATGATCCAGAGCGGCGCCACGATTGTCAGGAACAGCACCGCCAGGACGAATGAGGCTCCGCTCATGGCTTAGCCCGCCATCGGCTTGGAGTTGTGCATGCGGGCCTTGAGGTCGGCCAACTCCTGCTCGACCTTGGTCGACGCCTCGAAGTCGGAGAACTCCTCCGCCAGCGTCCGCTTGCGCCCGATGTCCATCGACTCGGCACGGCCTTCCAGCTCGTCGAGGTTGCGTTCCACCTGCTCGAACCGGGCGAACGCGTCGTTGATGCGGTCGTCGTGGATCTGGGTGTTGACCTTCAGCCGGCTGGCCGCCGACTTGTGGCGCAGCACGATCGCCTTCTCGCGCTTCTTGGCGTCGGTCAGCTTCTCCTGAAGCCGGCTGATGTCCTCGCTGCTCTTGGCCAGCGCCTCCTCGATATGGGCGAGCTGGTGTTGCAGCACGTCGATCTGTTCGGCGATCTTGGACTTGGCGACCAGCGCGCCCTTGGCGAGGTCCTCGCGGTCCCGCGACAGGGCCAACTCGGCCTTGCGCTGCCATTCTTCCAGGTCGCGGTTGAGCTGGCTCAACTTGCGCTCGATCTCCTTCCGCTCGGCGATGGTGCGGACGGTGCTGGAGCGGACCTCGACCAGCGTGTCCTCCATCTCCTGGATGACGAGGCGGATCAGCTTCTCCGGGTCCTCGGCGCGGTCCAGGATCGAGTTGAGGTTGGAGTTGACGATGTCGGTGAGGCGCGAAAAGATGCCCATGATGGTCTGAATCCCTTCAGTCTTTCTCGTATGGTTGGGTGGAGTGGTTTTCGTCAGCCGACGAAGGCGCCGAGAACCACGCCGGCGGCGAAGAACACCCAGGTCTCTGTCGAGCGGGTGCGCAGATAGTCGAGGAAGCGCTCGCCTGTCGTGCGGGTCGGACGGTCCGAGGCCCGGTAACGGCTGCGGTAGCGCGGGTAGTCCTGCATGGCAGTCTCCAAAGGGAACGGTCATGGTGTTCGCGGATATCTATTGCAGCCCGCGTGCCAACCGGCAAAAAATTCATAACATGTTGATATTGCGTAGTTTTGTTCATCGGCCTTGATACCGCCACCCAGACCTCCTAACTATCCTCGCCATGAGGTGGCGAATCTCGCCATTCAGTGGCGGATTTGACCAGATGACCAAACCCTCCCCCGACCTTCCCGCTCTGATCGGCGAGTCTCCGGCCTTCCAGGCCATGCTCGAACACGTCTCCAAGGCGGCGCCGCTGAACAAGCCGACGCTGGTGATCGGCGAGCGCGGCACCGGCAAGGAGCTGGTGGCGGCACGGCTTCACTACCTGTCCCGCCGCTGGGACCGGTCCTTCGTCAAGCTCAACTGCGGCGCCCTGGCGGAGAGCCTGCTGGAGAGCGAGCTGTTCGGCCACGAGGCCGGCGCGTTCACCGGCGCGGTCCGGCGCCATGTCGGGCGGTTCGAGCTGGCCGACGACGGTACGCTGTTCCTGGACGAGATCGCCAACGCCACCCCCGCCGTGCAGGAGAAGATGCTGCGCGTGATCGAGTACGGCGAGTTCGAACGGGTCGGCGGCAACCAGACGCTGGCGACCGACGTGCGGCTGATCGGGGCCACCAACGCCGACCTGCCGGCGCTGGCACGAACCGGCAAGTTCCGCGCCGACCTGCTCGACCGCCTGAGCTTCGACGTCATCACGATCCCGCCGCTAAGAGCGCGGCCCGAGGACATCCCCGTCCTGGCCGAGCACTTCGGCGTCGCGATGGCGCGCGAGCTGCAACGATCCTACTTTCCCGGCTTCACCGAGCGGTCGATGGCCCGGCTGCTGGCCCATAACTGGCCCGGCAACGTGCGCGAGCTGAAGAACGTGGTCGAACGCGCCGTCTATCGGGCGGAGCGGCCGGAACGTCCGGTCGACACCATCGTGCTCGACCCCTTCGCCTCGCCCTGGCGGCCGGTTGCCCTGTCCGAATCGGGTGTGACGCACCCCGAACGGCAAAAACCCGCCGTGGAAACCCCGGCGGGCGATTTTATCGAGCAAGTCAGAAAGTTCGAAACCGGCCTTATCAGCGCGGCGCTGGAACGCAACCAGTTCAACCAGAAACGCGCCGCCGATGACCTTGGCCTGAGATACCATCAGTTCCGAGGATACCTGCGGAAATACGGTCTTCTGGAGGCAAAGTCAACCTGATGGAATGTCGCAGTCGCACCCGATGCGGATTTATGCTAAATTAAGGTCTCGAACGACACGCGGCTCTGAACGGACGGGATGGAGGGCATCTGATCATGTCCATGGGACTGGCGGATATCAACAAGGCGATGGGTCCGGTCAGGGCCAGCTATCAGTCGCGCGTTCAATCCCAGAACGCCGTGACGAACGAAGTGGTCGATAAGAACGAGCAGCGGCAGAACCAGACGCTGCAACTGATGAGTTCGTCGTTCGAGATTTCCAACAGCGGCCTGCGGAGCCGTGGCGGCAAGGTCGATATCAAGGTCTGAGGGTACTGGCCGGTTCACCACTATCGGTCCACCACTACCGGTCCACCACGATGTCGCTGGTCGGCTTGGAGCAGCACAGCAGCGCCTGACCGGCGTCGATCTCGCGCTGGCGGATGCCGCCGGCGTGTTTCATGTCCACCGTTCCCGAGACCAGCTTGCTCTTGCAGGTGCCGCACAGGCCCTTGGTGCAGGATGACGGCAGGCGCATGCCCGCAGCGCGGGCGGCGGTCAGGATGTTGGTGTCGGCGGCGCATTCGACCACGCGGCCCGACTTGGCGAACTCGACACGGTAGGTCCGGGTTTCCGGAACGGGCGGAGGCACCGGCACGGTGGCGGAGGCGGCGGCCGCGTCCGGCTGGCTTTCGGCCAGCGTCTCGAAGTTGAAGCTTTCCTCGTGGTAGCGGGCCATGTCGAAGCCGGCCTCGCGCAGCATGGCGCGGACGGCGGCCATGTAGGGTTCCGGTCCGCAGGTGAAGACCGTCCGCTCCATCAGGTCGGGGGCGATCAGCTTGAGCATCGGCAGGTTCAACCGGCCCCGGAATCCGCTCCAGTTGCGCTCGCCCTCGGTCGTCTCGCAGACATGGGCGACGGAGAAACGGGGCAGATTGCGGGCCATCAGGTCCAGTTCGGACCGGAAGATGATGTCGGCGGGGCTGCGGGCGGAGTGGACGAAGGTGATGTCCCGGTCCTGCGCCAGATCGTGGTAGGTGCGTGCCATCGACATCAGCGGCGTGATGCCGCTGCCGCCGGACAGGAACAGATACTTGGGCGCTTGATGGTCGAAGGCGGTGAAGTCGCCCAGCGGCCCGACCGCCCGCAGTTCGTAGCCCGGCTTCACGGTGTCGTGCAGCCAGTTGGACACGATGCCGCCCGGCACCCGCTTGACCGTGATCGAGATCAGGTGGCCGCGCGTCGGGGCCGAGGAGATCGTGTAGCAGCGGTTGACGACCTGTCCGCCGATCGGAAGGTCCAGGGTCAGAAACTGGCCGGGCTTGTAGCGGAACAGCCGGGGCTCGCGGGCGGAGAAGACGAAGGTCTTGACGTCGTGGGTCTCGTCACGGACCAGACGGCAGACCAGCACGTCGTCGGTTTCGGCATCCCAGCCCGCCAGCTCGCGGGTCACCTGGGCGGCGAAGGCGTCTTCCACGATCCCTGTCGCTACAGGCGGCGCATCGATCATCAGCATAACCCCGTCTCGTCCCCTTCCCTGTCGAACTCTGTCTGCGGCGTGCGGCTTCAGCGCTGGTCGAGGTGAGCGGCCATGCGGCCGATGTACCAATTGGTGAATTTCTCGACCAGCATCTCGGTATGGACCGAATAGGGGCCGGGTTCGTAGGCCGGGCTGCGGGCGCCCGCCTGGGCGTAGCCGACCAGCTCGCCGTCCTGGTTGTTGGTGGCGACCCAGACCGAGATCAGGTTGCGCAGGTCGTAGTCGATGCCCTCGACCGCGTCCTTGTGGACCAGCCACTTGGTCCGCAGCAGGGTCTTTTCCGGCGAGATCGGCAGCACCGAGAACGTGACGATATGGTCGCTCATGAAATGGTGCCAGGAGTTCGGCTGGGTCCAGACCGACAGCCCGCCGAGCTTGGCGTCGGCAATGTTGCCGAGCAGCTTCTTGCAGGCGACCTGGGTGTTCATCGTCTGAGATTCGCCGTGCTGGTCGATCGGCAGGCGCTGGGCGCGGTAGCCGGTGACGCAGTCGTCCAGATGGTCGATCTCGCGCGCCGCCATGCCGTGGGCTTCGCAGCGGTTCTCCAGGTCGCAGACCAGGCTTTCGTAGCGGGCGATCTGCTCGCGCCCGACATCGTCCACCTCGTCGGGGGAATAGCCGAAGCCGTAGGCAAACAGCGGGACCGTCAGTTCCGGGTGGTTGACCGAGCAGTGGTAGCATTCACGATTGTTCTCCATCGTGAGCTTCCAGTTGCCTTCCTCGATCAGGTCGATCTGCTGGACGACCTTGGTGTTGGCGATGTCGTGGGGAGCGATGTAGGGCTCCAGCGCCCGCGCCATGTCTTCGATATCGGCGGGGGGGTCTTCGGCCAGACAGATGAAGATCAGGCCGGCGACGTTCCGCAGGTGGACCTTCTTCAGCCCGTGGCAGCCGGTGTCGAAGCCCGGCCCCATGTGCTCGGCGAACAGCAGCGAGCCGTCTAGGCCATAGGTCCACTGGTGATAGCGGCAGACGATGTTGCCGACCGTCGTCTTTTCGTCATGGACCAGCCGCGCGCCGCGATGGCGGCAGACGTTGTGGAAGGCCTGGAGCCCCATGTCGTCGTCGCGGGCGATGATGATGGAGGCCCGGTCGATATCGACCACGATGCAGTCGCCCGGCTCCGGCACGTCCGGCTCGACGCCGACATAGATCCAGTGCCGCCGGAAGATGACGTCGAGATCGGCCTGAAAGATTTCCGGGCTGGTATAAAAAGCCGATTCCAGGCTGTAACCCGGTTTGCGGCGCCGGATCAGGTTTTCGATGGAGTCCGGGGCTGACTCCGTAGCTTTGTCTGCAACTGGGGTGGCGACCATAATCGGCATCTCAAAGGCTCTCCCGCGGCTTCCAGGCTGTTGTCCCGCCCGAACGCAATGGTGCGACGGGCCAAGCGGGCCGGCTTCCGCAAATGCGGCATTTATCTCTCAACCCGCGACATCGGGCCGGGCGATGCCGGACCGGGATATGCAATGTGCGACGGGATACAGGACAGAGACGCGAAGCGGCGGCGGCGTGGGGGTTGGCGGTTCGATGCCTGGAAGTGCGATGCCTGGGATGTTGACGGGGGGTATGAGGCCGCAAATGTCATCATTCGGCCGCTTTCGGCGGGGGCGGAAGCGGGTTCTTCCGGCTCGGGCGGTTCTTCCGGGTCAGTGGGCTCGGGAATATAGTCTTCGCCCTTGGCCTCGTTTTCGGCGGCGGCCGGGACGGGCGCCGGGTAGGAATCCGGGTTGAAATCGGGGTCTTCGTCCTCCCTCGGGTCGAAGAACACCTTGGACAGGTCGTCGTCGGAACTGTCGGCGTAGAGACCGGCGCGGCTGTCGCGGATGACGCCGGTCAGCTTCAGTTGCATGTCCATCGCCTTGAGGGCAGCGGTCGGGCGCTGGAGTTCCATCGCCATGTCGATGATCCGGTCCAGTTGCTCGATCGCCCGGTCCACCCTGCCCTGCCGCTCCGACATCCAGGCGTGGCGCAGAGTTTCCACGCGTAACCGAACGTCACTATCCGCCATCAGAACGCTGCCCCGCTGCCGCGCGCCCTGAGGCGAATACCCCGCCAGCCGCGCCGCCTGCGCCAGGCTGGCGCCACGCGCTACGTGGAGGGAGAACAGTTCCTTGCGGGAGGACAGGGGTGCGGGAGGGGGTGCGGTCGGGGTGGATCGGGAGACGGAGAGCATGGCAGCGGCTTTCGGCGAACGGGAATGTTGCTCTCCCGTTTTACGCGAAAGGGGTGCGCAACACAAGAATATAGTCCCATTTCTACTGCGTGCCGCGCCGGTACGATAGTCCGGATTGCCCGGATCAACTCACAGGCGCTACTTAATCTGCCTCTCCCATCTTTCCGTCATATCTGGACTTGATCCGGGTACCTCATGGCCGAGGCTGACGTGAAGACTTCAACCTGAAGTCCGGATGCCATCCGTTAACCTCCTGAAAGGAGGTACCCGGATCAAGCCCGGGTATGACGGAAAAGTGGCCGAACATTGGCGGAGCGTCGCACTGGAACGCCTGAGTCAGCGCTTTTGGGACTTGATCCGGGTATGACGGGAAGGGGGCGTTTTTTACCTAAGTGTCGCGCTGGAGCGGCTTATGGGATCAACTAGCCCCGATCAACTTGCCGGGATCGGCTTTTCAAACCGCTGAAAATTCAAGTCGGCGCAAACAAGAATCTGAGCGACCTCGGCGGTGCGCAGCACGAAGTCCTCGGCGAGGAGATAGCTTTCATAGGTATAGCCGGGCGGCAGGGGCAGATCTTTCAGACCGTCGATCTGGTTGGGATCGTAGGTCGAGCTGAACGAAGCGACGAGTGCATAGCGCGAGCCTTCGTCGTCCACCACGACGCTCAGTACCGAGCCCTTGAACTGCGTGCTGATGGTTCGCCGCTGGATTTCGCACTTGGACCAAGTCAACGTGGAACCGTCGGAATTCTGCAACTGACAGATCGTCGTATGTTCCAGAGTCCGGGCGATCAGCAGCAAGTCCACGAAGACATTGCCGGCCTGCACGGTGACCTTGAGGGGCAGGCCGGCTGGCGGCTCGCCGGGGAAGGGGAAGATCACGCTATCGCCTGGGACCGTGCTATGGCCCGGCGGCGTCGCTTCCATGTTGACATTGGTCGCATCGCACTGGCTGCCGAACGTAAGGCTCTGCGGCATGTAGGGCTGGATGTTGGCGGTGTAGTTGTCAAAATCGGCCCCGGCATGGCTATAGATATAGCCATCCGACGTCGTCGGGTTCTGTCTGTATTCCTGGTTGTATCCGTCTTGAGGGACATACTCGGGCTTGAGTGTCGACTGAACGTTCGTCATATTTGCCATTCCATCGATATTTTTGCGCTATTTACGCTGAATAATTTTCACACACCGCAATAATGTTTTCTATAGGATATGCATTTTATTGCTTTTACAACCTTGAAATATGCAAGGTGATGGAACCGCCCTTTGCAGGCGCTTTCCGAAGGTGGCTCCCCAAAACGGGTAGGAAGGCATAGGCCACAAGATGTATACTTGATCTGCCGTCCCCCGGAGATGCCGGACGTTCCGAACGTTACTGCCCCGCCACCCCTCAGGTCCGCCACAGCCATGTATTATCCCGAGTGCCTGCCGCCGATGCTGGATTTCCTCGACCGCATCGGGATGCCCTTCAAAGCCGGCCCGTTCGGGCAGGACGGGTTTCTGCCCGGCATCCAGATCGTCAACGGCACGATGCTGATCGATCCCGACCGGCTGGCCGGCTCGGGCGACGTGCTGCACGAGGCCGGGCACATCGTCATCGTGCCGTCCCGCTGGCGTTCCGGGCTGGGAAACGACGTCATCGAATCGCTCGACGCGGTGGTCGCCGCCGATCCCGAGGCGGCGGAGGATTTCAAGCTACAGACGTCGATCAAGATGAGCGAGTTCATGGCCCAGGCGTGGTCCTACGCCGCCTTGAAGGATCTCGGCCTTCCGCCGGAATGCGTCTTCTTTCCCGGCAGTTACAAATTCCATTCCGACATGAAACCCCATCCCATGGCGACCTGGGTGGAAAGCGGCACGCATTTCGGCATCATGGCGCTGTCCCAGGTCGGAATGACCGGCGGCCTCGGCCTCTTCGAGCCGCCCGGCGCCAACGGGCTTGCGCCTTTTCCGAAGGTGGCGAAGTGGTTGCAGGACTGAGCGTGCCGTGGCGTCGCGCCTGATCGGATCGGCGGCCGAAGGCGAACCGCTGGTCAAAGTGGCGACGGTCGATGCAGCCGACGCCGGGCCGACTCCCCGGATCGGCTTTCCGGCCGGGGAGATCGCCGTACCGGACGACTTCGACCGAATGGGACGGGAAGAGATCGAAGCATTGTTCGGCGGCAAGGCGTGACGCTGCTGCCGCCGCGCGATACCCACCTGCTGCTTTTCCTTTGGCTCATGTTGGGTTTTGGGGGCGATCTTGACTGGACGCCAACAGGCATTGGTCATCAGCGTTTTTGACACGCTGAGGCGTCAAGTTTTCCACGGATGGACACGGATTTCACACGGATGAACACGGATAGATTGGACTTTGGATACATCCACGACATTCGATGCGCCCAACGCACATCCTATCCGTGTTCATCCGTGTGAAATCCGTGTCCATCCGTGGAAAATCTAAAAAGTTTGGAGGCAGGAGGCGCATCACCCTCAAACCCGACTTGAGCCATTTTTTCCGCTTCGCCGGGTGTGTTTTCGATGGCGTCCCACACACTGGCATAGCGTTCGTCGCTCATCTCAATGAGAGGTCCCATAAGGAGCGCGGACACCGGGATCGCCGGCGGGAAAATCCTTCGTGTTCCTGGTCACGAGAAGCATACCGTTCACCTGCGCCGACGCCCAGATCACCGCATTCGGCAGTTTGATCCGACGCTCCCGGCGAAGGGCCACCGCTTTTTCCGCAATCCGCGCATCAAGGCCGATGGTTTCGAAGCCATCCAGAAAACTACGGGTAGGAGCTTCAAGCCGGCCTTCGGCACCTACCATCACTTCCATCCACGTGATGATGCTGATCGCCCGCTCCGTATAGCGGTTAAGTTCCTCACGAGCTTCCGGTATGGCGTTGAGGTAATCTATCAGGATATTCGTATCGAACAACGCCTTTACCATTCGCCGCGCACCTGTTCCTGATACGCGAGCCCATCGATTTTGCGCTCGCCCCACAGGCCAAAGGCATCGAGTTCTTCAAGCTTGCGACGCCGGACCAGATATTCGTCAATGGCTTGTCGAATGACCGCCGCCCGAGACCGCTTTTCCTTATGCGCGAGTTCATCAAGCGCCTGGACCTGCGTTTCTCCAAGGTCAACCAGGGTTCTCATGGCAACTCCGATATCTGATATCGGCATGATATATCAAACGATCCCCAACCGGCAAGGGTGTCCGGAGGATTGAACGTGTCCGGTTCACCGCCGCTCCCGCGATCCAAGGGATAGACGGGAGCGCGCCACTATATTTCCCGCACCGCATTGCTGCCCCTTCGAAGCTCAAGGCGCTTCGCCAGTAGGCAGGGGCTGCCATGCCCTAGCCAATCTCAACGAGATCCCTTCGTGTCGAAGGCGATGATCAGAGGATCGTTGAAGAACACTTGTTCCGCTTCCGACTGGCTGACGTCGTGCTTGTCCAGGCTTGATCAGGCCGACTTCGTTGTTCGTTCTGCTCCCTTGATCTCTGGTATGGCTTGCTCCAACAGGGTATATTGGGAAAGGAGGTACAAGATGCGGAACTCAAGCTGTCGGAGTGATGAGTCGGGTTCGCACGAACCGCCGACGCAACGGAAGGAACGGTTGGTTCATGAGCGGATGCTGCTTGAAGAGGCACGCCGGGAATTCCGTGACGGTCTGATCTTGGACGAAAATGAAGTCGACGCGTGGTTGGACAGCCTTGATAGCGATGAACACCACCTTCCGCCCGAGCCACAATATCGTCAGAAGCATCGCGGCTGAGCTATCTTGCCTCGCCGGGTAGACTTGTCGACCGCGTCCATTCGTGACTTGGACGCGACGAAACGCTGGCTCCTCCAACCTGGGGCCGGCGAAGCAGCAAGGAACAAGCTGCGGACCATTCGCCAGTCCATTCGCCAACTTGAAAGAACCCCTTGCCGCTGGGCGGTTGGTGATCATGACGGTGTGCGTGAGATCCCGGTCGGAGGCTATCGGGTTATGTACGAAGTCGATGCTGATACCGGCGACAATGAAACTGCGCGTAATGTGCGAGTCTTGCGGGTATTCGGGCCACACATGAGTCGTCAAGACTTATGACTAAGCGCACGCATGGAGACGGACAGGCTGAAGCTTCGATGTCCTCGAAGTTCATGGCCCGCCAGCCGGTTGCTTCGCGAGCCGTCCGGGACTTTCGCTTGGGAGGCGCCGCTAAGCAGCCGCCTCATGGATCGATTTGCGGAACTTAGGTTCCAAGACCTGCGCGTGTTCCGGCTTGTAGCCCTTGTGCTTCATCAGATAGTCCATGACCAACAGGCGGCCTTGGCGGACCTGGTTCCTCAGATCCCGCTCCAGATCTTCCCGGCTACGGGTCACGCGCTCGACCAGATCGGTTTTGACATCGCTGCATCGTGCGTTGATGCCCATGGTCATCTCCTGCAAACCAACAAAACTTCGTGCGGGTGGAACGCCGTCTTCCGTGTCTCTACCAGATATGTGGGCAATGGGGAACAATGGGGTCAGAGTGACTAAATCCGGTAAACTATTCAAGGGGGCCGCGCGAAACGATCCCTCACCCACTGCGACCATACGACCCACCAAGCTTCACGTAGCCTTCAATCATTCAGGTTATTCCGATAGGCGAAGCATACGCCAAGAAGGAATAATCATGAACCGCATCGGATCAATCGCCATCAGCCTACTCGCTGCGGTTACGCTCAGCGCCTGCGCTGGCAAGTCGGCCAATATCAACGCCTTCACGGAACCGTCCTACGCTCCCGGCAGCATCAAATCTCTTGCCATCTTCCCCGTGGTCAACGCCAGCCTTGCCCCTGGCGAGGGCCAGCAGATCAATCAGTCAATTGGCCCCAGGATCGTTGCCAAGAACCCCGCCATTGAAATCATCAGCCCTACCGAAGCCATCAGCAAGTTGAACGACGCAGACCTCGGCAAGGCATGGTCAGATTTCCTCACCACCTACACGTCGGCCGGCATCCCCGATGTGAAGACCCTGCGGAAGGTTGGTTCGACCATCCAAGCCGATGGGATTTTGCAAGGCTCCGTTCTGAAGGTTGTCCAGGTAGATGGCGTCTACGGTGGAAATGCCGGCATATCAATTGTGACGGTCCAGTTCTCCCTGTTCGACACGAAGACCGGAAAGCTGCTGTGGCAGGCTTCCAGCGAAGGCCGCAGTTCGACCGCAACCACCCTTGAGGCAGCGCCGCCCCTGGGCGAGGCAGTTGGACTTGCGACGAACAAGCTGGTCGAGAATCTGCCAGCGCTCTGATGAAACAATTGGGTCGGAATGATTAGTCGGCCAAATACATCTAATCACTCTGACCCCATTGTTTCTGGCGCTACGATTGTTGCCCCGCTGGATCAGGTGAAATGGCATAGCGGCAAGACTGAGGCGGGGTCGACGGGGCATGGTGGAGACCTGCAAGCGCGTGGGGGATCGGGCGAGGTGCCGAGGTTAATGGATTAATAGTGGTCTGTCCCCATTTTCCCCCTGACGCCTGATCCAGGCAGCATCAGGATACTACAAGGGCAGTATCCTGATGCCTTCCAACGGCGGATTATACCCGCCACTGGGAGCCACGCTAGAGTGCGCCAAAAAGATTGTACCTTATGGCCTTATTTATTATAAACTATGACAAATTATTATATTACAACCATGGATTGGGGGACGATTCGGTGAAATTTTACAAAACATATGTCAAAATATATAGAGTGGTCGAAGTGCCGTACTTGGTTTCTATCAGTGTTGCAATACTGCTGTTTTCGGCAGTTTCATCGGCAGACAGTGGTAACTGGAGCATCGTCGAAAGGTCTGGCACCATAATTATTGTTATAGGCGCAGTACTTGCCACGAGACGTTATTTAAGAATGGGAGTTAAAGAGCTTTTTGTTAGTGAACATACTATCGATGGAGGTAAATACCCAAAATCTCCCGAAGAAACTGAGGCGGAAAAAGAGCTTTATGCTGACATACGTGCGGCAAAGTTTGGCTTCTGCCTGTCAGTAATAGGAACTATTATTAACGGCTGGGGAAGCTACATGCAGTGGGCATCATTTGCTTTGTTTGCACTTTTGGGAGTCATGCTCCTGAATGATTATATTAGCGATAAATTATATTCGAAAAATACGATATAATCTGCGTAAGATTTTCTATCCAAAGAAGCTTCTCAGCGGAAATTAATCATGGTTGCCGGAAACCTGTGGCCCATCATACCACCGCACTCATAGAAACTGTGCTCAAACCTGATGGAGCCTACGATGTCAGTGTATTAATAATCTATGATTGCAGTGCATCGCTCCCCGGCAGGTAAGCACCTTGGACCCTCGGTTGGCGGATATTCCGCTTCACCAATAATCATGATGCGGCATTGCCTTAGCAATACCGCATCACCGAGTACGGTGGATCAGCCCGCCGTCTTCATCTGCCCAGTCACCCAATACTCGATCCGATCCGGGTTCTTGGCGATGTAGTTGTCCACGGCCTTCTCATAGCTGCTGTTCTGAGCTTCAAACATGATCGCCTCGACGTCGGCCAGCGGCAGGACCATGCGGCCGAGGAATTCGTAGGCCTCCGGCTGCTCCTGGTAGAAGCCCTTGCGGACCAGCTTGTTGACGCTTTCCAACCCGCCGAGCGAGCCCTTGGGATCGTCCAGATACCGAAGTTCGGACTTGGCGAACATCCAGTGCGGGCTCCAGGCGGTGGCGACGATCCAGTCCTTGCGGCGCTCGGCGCGCTCGACGCCCGACAGCATCGCCGCGTCGCTGGCGGAGATCAGCTGGTAGTCGGTCAGACCGTAGTCCTTCAGGGCCTTCTCGGATGCCTGCATCAATCCGGCGCCGGGG
>NZ_JCACHA010000620.1:0-16284 GCF_059503625.1 Skermanella sp. | reverse complement strand
TGTCGTCAACGCGTATTACAGGGCGCCCGGCATGATCATGACGCTGAACATCAATGTCGCGATCGTGGCTTATGCCGTGTACCGTGCTATTCAGTAGGCCGCCATAAGGCGATAGCCGCCGATATAACAACGGTTTGGAGGAGATGCCGATGGATGCGGAGACGTTGAAGGCTCTTCAGGCGCCGATCAAGCAGCAGTACCGCGACACGCCGGACAGTGCGGTCATCACCCTGAAGGCCGAAGGCACGGTAGGGGCCGAAGGCGTCACCTGTAAGGTCGATACGGGACGGGCATTGGTCGAGGCCGGATTGCATCCGGCTGCCGGCGGCGACGGAATGTCCGCCTGCTCCGGCGACATGCTGCTGGAGGCTCTGGTCGCCTGCGCCGGCGTCACGCTGCGCGCGGTCGCGACGGCGCTGAACATCGATCTGCGCGGTGGTACCGTGCGGGCGGAAGGGGATCTCGATTTCCGGGGGACGCTTGGCGTCGCCAAGGATGCGCCGGTCGGGTTCCGGTCGATCCGGCTGACGTTCGACCTGGATACGGATGCCGGAGAAGAGCAGCTCGCCAGCCTGCTTAAGCTGACCGAACGGTATTGCGTGATCTATCAGACGCTGCGCAATCCACCGGCAGCCGAGGCGAAGATCGTCCGGAGCTGACGAGGCATCCGGCCGTCGCCCACAGAGGCGCCGGCCGGACTGCCAAGCATATTACATGCTGATCTTCTTATGGTCGCCGGGGTTGGGCGGCTCCCCGGTCAGCTTGGCTTTCACGTAGCCATAGGCGTGGACCATGGCGCTGGACGGGCTGTCCCAATATTCCGCCTTGGTCACATGCACGCGGATCAAGCCGATGTTGGGATCGTCCTTACCCTTGGGGAACCATGTGGCGAGATACTCGCTCCATAGTTCATGGACCTTCTGCTTGTCGCGGACGATCTGGGCCGTGCCGGAGATCGACACGTAGTTCTGGTCGTCGGGTTCGGCGTAGCTGAGGTTGACCTGACGGTTTTCCTTGACCTCATCCACCTTGGGCGAGTCGATCCAGGTGAAGAACCAGAGGTCGCCATCGAATTCCGACTGCTGTGCGACCATCGGGCGGCTGCGCAAGGTCCCATCTTCATCGATGGTGGTCATCATCGTGACCCGGATGTCCTTGATCATCCCCCAGAGCTTTTTGATATCGTCGCCAGATGCCGGGGTGCTGCCAGTCATGTCAGCCCTTTCCAAATCCTGTTGAGTTCGGGATCCTCAACACGAGGCTGGCTCAGGCGTTCCCGACAGGCTGGCAGGAAGCTGGCTAGAACATCAGGGTAGGGAAGGCGAGCAGGATGCCGAGGACGGCGATGCCGAGGAGCGCCGTGGCGCTATGGCCGTAATCGGCATCGAGAAGATTGGCGATCAGGCCGCTGAGCGTTTGCCCGTTGTACTTGGCAGGCTGAGCGCGCTGTACGCTCGGCTGCGGCTTCTGGGAGGGTCCGGAAACATGTGAGAAAAGTTCGCGCATGAAGGTCACCTCCGCTTGAATGCATATGACTTATGGGAGGGAGTGTGCGACACGCTGACGCTGGCTACTTTGATCCATGTCAACTTTTCTAAAAATCAATGAGGTTCGCTCTCAAAATCGAAATGCCGGCCGGGACGCGTTCCGACCGGCAGTCGTAAAATCGCCTTTCAAAGAGGAAGGACCGGCAAGGAGGAAGGACCGGCAAAGAAGAAGGGCCGGGCGTCGCGAACGACGCCCGGCCCTTCTTAGGCCAGCCGTGGAGCAGGGTACGATCAGCCGACCCGGCCGTGGCAGTGCTTGTACTTCTTGCCGGAGCCGCAGGGGCAGATCGCGTTGCGGGGCGTACGCGGGTCGATCTCGTCAGCCGAGCCGACGGTGGCCGGAGCCACGCGGCGCACCATGCCGTCCGGCAGGGGCGCCCCGTCGTCCGGGCCGCCGGCGGCGGCCAGTGCTGGGTCCTGGCGGGTTTCATAGCCCTGGACCGGCTCCGGCTCCATGTCCTCGGGGTGGTTGACCCGCATCTCGACATAGGACAGGACCGAGGTGACCGTCTCCCGCAGGTGGGACAGCATGCCTTCGAACAGCTCGAAGGCCTCGCGCTTGTACTCGTTCAGCGGGTCGCGCTGGGCGTAGGCCCGCAGGTTGATGCCCTGGCGCAGATGGTCGAGATGGAGCAGGTGGTCCTTCCAGGCTTGGTCGAGCAACTGGAGAAGCAGGCTCTTCTCGGCGGCGCGCATCAGTTCGGGACCGTAATTGGCGGCCTTCTGAGCCATCTTCTCGTCGGCGGCGCGGCGGATGCGCTCTTCGATCTCGGCTTCCGCGATGCCCTCTTCCTTGGCCCATTCGTGGATCGGCAGGTCGAGGTTCAGGATGCGGCGGACTTCCTCGTGCAGGCCGTCGACGTTCCACTGCTCGGCATAGGCGTTGGCCGGGATCGCCTTCTTGACCATCTCCTCGATGGTTTCGTGGCGCATGTCCTCGATCGTGCCGGCGATCTCCGGCGCGTCCATGATCTCGCGACGCTGCTCGTAGACGACCTTGCGCTGGTCGTTCATCACGTTGTCGTATTTGAGCAGGTTCTTGCGGATGTCGAAGTTGTGCGCCTCGACCTTTTGCTGCGCCTTCTCCAGTGCCTTGTTGATCCAGCTATGGACGATGGCCTCGCCTTCCTTCAGGCCGAGGCGCTGGAGCATGCCGTCCATCCGCTCGGACCCGAAGATCCGCATCAGGTCGTCGTCCAGGCTGAGGAAGAACTTGGAGGCGCCGGCGTCGCCCTGACGGCCCGAACGGCCGCGAAGCTGATTGTCGATGCGGCGGCTTTCGTGCCGCTCGGTGCCGATCACGAACAGGCCGCCAGCCTGCTTGACGATCTCCTTGTCGCGCTCGATCTCGGCGCGGACCTGGGCGGTGATCCGCTCGCGTTCGGCCGGGTCCTCGACATTGGCTAGTTCGATCGCGAGGCGCATGTCCAGGTTGCCGCCGAGCTGGATGTCGGTGCCGCGGCCCGCCATGTTGGTGGCGATCGTTACGGCGCCGGGACGACCGGCCTGGGAGATGATCTGCGCTTCCTGCTCGTGGTAGCGGGCATTCAGGACCGCATGCGGAATGTTCTTCTTCTTGAGGATTTCGGACAGGACTTCCGACTTCTCGATCGACACGGTGCCGACCAGGATCGGCTGGTTCCGCTCCCGGCATTCCTCGATCAGGGTCGAGATCGCCTCGTACTTCTCGCGGCTGGTCCGGTAGACCTCGTCGTCATAGTCCTTGCGCTGGACCGGGACGTTGGTCGGCATCTCGACCACTTCCAGGCCGTAGATCTCGCCGAACTCGCCGGCTTCCGTCATGGCGGTGCCGGTCATGCCGGCAAGGCGCGGATAGAGGCGGAAATAGTTCTGGAAGGTGATCGAGGCGAGCGTCTGGTTCTCGCGCTGGATCGTCACGTGTTCCTTGGCTTCCAGCGCTTGGTGGAGACCTTCCGAATAGCGGCGGCCTTCCATCATGCGGCCGGTGAACTCATCGATGATGATGACCTTGTCATCCTTGACGATGTAGTCCTTGTCGCGCTGGAACAGCGTGTGGGCGCGCAACGCCTGATTGATGTGGTGGACCAGGCTGATGTTCTGGATGTCGTAGAGCGTGCCTTCGGTCAACAGGTTCATGTCGCGCAGGATCTGCTCGACCTTGTTGGTGCCGGCTTCCGTCATGCTGACGGCGCGGACCTTCTCGTCCTTCTCGTAGTCGTCGGCGTCCAGGTGCGGGATGACCTTGTCGACGGCGATGTAGAGTTCGGAGCTGTCGGTCGAGGGGCCGGAGATGATCAGCGGGGTCCGGGCCTCGTCGATCAGGATGCTGTCGACCTCGTCGACGATCGCGAAGTTGAAGGGCCGCTGGACCATCTCCTCCAGCCGGAACTTCATGTTGTCGCGCAGGTAGTCGAAGCCGAATTCGTTGTTCGTGCCGTAGGTGATGTCGGCCTGATAGGCCATCTTCCGTTCGAAATCGTCGATGCCGTGGACGATGCAGCCGGTCGTCAACCCGAGGAATCCGTAGACCCGGCCCATCCAGCCGCTGTCGCGCTTGGCCAGGTAGTCGTTGACGGTGACGACGTGGACGCCCTTGCCGGCGATGGCGTTGAGGTAGACGGGAAGCGTCGCCACGAGGGTCTTGCCTTCGCCGGTTCGCATCTCCGCGATCTTGGTCTGGTGCAGGACGATGCCGCCCATCAACTGGACGTCGAAGTGGCGTTGGCCCAGGACCCGCTTGGCGGCTTCCCGCACCGTCGCGAAGGCGTCGGGCAGGATGTCGTCCAGCGTCTCGCCCTTTTCGAGGCGCTCGCGCAGCCAGTCCGTTCGCATGCGGAGTTCGGCGTCGGACAGGCCGGCCACCGAAGGCTCGAGGGCGTTGATCGCCTCGACCTGCCGTTGCAGCGCTTTTACGGTGCGATCATTCGCGGTGCCGAAAAGTTTACGGGCAATAGCACCGAACATTGAAACCTCGGTTAGAGCAAGAGACGGTTGGGCTGCGAACACACGACGACGGCCCGGCACGATCCGCACCCGGCACGGCCTTGACATAAGAGTGTGCGCAATGCCTGTCAACAAGCCTGCGGTGCCGCCGGTTAAGTCGTCCGGCCCTTTCGGGGCGGACAGGACCTTATCAGCATCGTCCGGCCGTATGCATTTGAAATGGGGAGGCAGGACGGAATTGCCAAGCGCGGTCGAGCTGCGGTTGCCGCTTCGGCGTTTCCGCCCTGACCTCAATGTGTCACTGAACTGTCATTCATCCGCAATGCTCCGCGCCTACTTTCCGCGCAATCCAGAATTTGCCCCAAACTCGAAGGATACCAAGAATGCGCGGATGGTCGACCTCTCTCCCGATCCTGGCGCTGGGCGCCCTTATCGCGGCCGGATCGGTCCCGGCGAATGCCCAGTCGTCGAACCCATCATCGGGCGTGACGGTCAAGGCGCATACCAGCAATGACCAGATCCTGAACCTTCGGCAAGTCGCCTTCGAAGGGGGCAAGACGCTGGACCTGTCGGTCGGCATCGGCAGCGGGGCTTTCCGCGCGAAGGGCGATCCGGCCAGCATATTCTACACGGTCAGCGATCGCGGGCCGAATTTCACCTGCGGCGACGCCGGGGACATCATCGGCATCAAGGGCGACAAGTTCTGCGCCGGCATCAAGGGCGGCCGGATATACGCCGTGCCGGAGTACAATCCGTCGATCTACCGCATCCAGGTGCTCGACAACGGGACCTTCCGGGTGCTGGACGCCATTTCGCTCAAGGATTCCAAGGGGAACCCGGTCAGCGGCCTGCTGAACCCGCTGACCGTCGCCTCGACCGAGCAGCCGCTTGACGCATCGGGGCGCAAGCTCGATCAGGACCCCAGCGCCGTCGATGCCGAAGGCATCGTCCGGCTGTCGGACGGCACGTTCTGGATCGGCGACGAGAACGGGCCGTCGATGATCCACGCGGCGGCCGACGGCCGCATCCTGACCCGGCATGTTCCGGCCGGAACCGGCCAGGATTACGCCGGCGCCGGCTATGAGATCAAGGAAACCCTGCCGGCGCTGCTGGCGAAACGGGCGCTCAACCGCGGCATCGAGTCGATGGCCGTTTCCGACGACGAGAAGTTCCTTTACTTCATCATGCAGAACCCGCTGGCGAACCCGGACACCGATGCCTATGCGGTGGCCGGCAATACCCGGCTGTTCAAGATCGAGCGGGAAACCGGCAAGGTCGCGGGCGAGTACCTGTACGTCATGGAGCCGATGACCGCGTACAAGGGCGAGGAAAAGAAGAAGCAGAGCACGGTGCGGATCAGCGAACTGATGCACCTTGCCGGCGATGCGCTGATCGTGCTGGAGCGCACCGAGCAGACCACCAAGCTCTTCCGGATCGACCTGTCCGCCGCGACCGATCTGTCGGCCGCCGGCAAATGGGACGATGCCGCCACGTCGCCGTCGCTGGAACAGATCGATCCGGCGAAGGAGGGATTGAAGCCCGTGCCCAAGACGCTGGTGCTGGACAGCGCCGACCATAAGGAGCTTCCGGTCAAGCTGGAGGGGATGGCCCGGTTCGGCAACGGCGACCTGATGCTGATCAACGACGACGATTTCGGGATCGACGGCAAGCGGACGGCGGTGATGAGGGTGACGGGGGTTCCGCTGGGGCAATGATGCCCCGCGACGGCGGGTGAGGCGGAAGACGGCCGCTTTGATGGCGGAGCTGTGGCGGGTTTCGGGCATTTGCCGGACCTGTCCAGTCCCGCCTTGCAAGCGGCCGTGCGGCGTGCTTAATCGCACCGAAATAAATTAAAGTGGGGGAAAATGCCGGTCGGCCGCTTATGTCCCTTCACGCGTCTTTCCGCTGAAAAGGAACTTCTCATGTTCGCAAGAGTCCTCCGCGTCGCTGCCGTCTCGCTGGCTCTCGGCGGTGTCGGTTTCACCGCCCAGGCCCAGACGGCGCCAGCTCCGGCGGCGGGATCTCCCGCTGGTGAAGATCCGGTCGTTGCAAGGGTCAACGGTGCGGAAATCAGGCGCTCCGAGGTCACGCGCACGATCGCGTCGCTGCCGCCCCAGGTCCAGCAGATGCCGCCGCAGATGATCTTTCCGGCCGTGATCGACCAGATCATCAACGGCAAGCTGGTGGCGGAGGCCGGCTACAAGGCCAATGTGCAGAACGACCCCGAAGTGGCCGAACGGCTGAAGCGGTCGGAAGAGCGCATCGTCCAGGAACTCTACCTGACCCGCGAGGTCCAGAAGCGCATCACCGCCGAGCGCCTTCAGGAATCCTACAACAAGTTCAAGGAAGAGAACCCGCCGCAGGACGAGGTCAAGGCCAGCCATATCCTGGTCGAGTCGGAAGACGTCGCCAAGAGCATCATCGCCGACATCAAGAAGGGCGGCGACTTCGCCAAGATCGCCGGCGAGAAGTCGACCGACAAGGCGGCGGCCCAGCAGGGCGGCGATCTGGGCTACTTCACCAAGGACCAGATGGTCGAGCCCTTCGCCAACGCGGCCTTCGCGATGAAGCCGGGCGATGTCAGCCAGACTCCGGTCCAGACCCAGTTCGGCTGGCACGTGATCAAGGTGGTCGACCGCCGCCAGAGCACGCCCCCAAGCTTCGAGGAAGTGCAGGAGCAGCTTCGCAGCCAGGTTTCCGAGCAGGTGATCGGCGAGCTGGTCGAAGACCTGCGCGGCAAGGCCAAGGTCGAGCGTTTCCAGATGGACGGCTCGCCGATGCCCGAACTGCCGCCCGCCGGCACCGTCACTCCGGGTTCGTCCGCTCCGGCTCCGGCCGCTCCCGCCGCCAAGCCGTAAGCTTTTCTACCAACGGGCCTATGTTCAAGAACCGGGAAGACGACGATCACCATGGCAGCTAAAATCTCCCCTCTGGCGGCCGGCGAATTCCCGGCTCTTCCGGTCATTCCCGGCGTCCGGCTGGCGACGGCGAATTGCGGCATCCGCTACAAGGGCCGCGACGACCTGATGGTCGCCATCCTGGACCCCGGCACGACGATCGCCGGCGTCCTGACCCGGTCGCTGACGGCATCGGCGCCGGTCCACCGCTGCCGCGCCAACTTAGGCGGCGGGGTCGCCCGCGCCATCGTGGTCAATTCCGGCAACTCCAACGCCTTCACCGGCAAGGCCGGCGAAGCCTTCGTCGATGCGACGGTGAAGGCGGCGGCGGAACTGGCGGAGTGCGCTCCGGCCGAGGTGTTCGTCGCCTCGACCGGCGTCATCGGCCAGCCGATCCCGGCGGACGCCATCGCGTCGAACCTGCCGGGACTGGCCGGATCGTTCGACGAGACGGCTTGGCTGCCGGCGGCCAAGGCGATCATGACGACCGATACGTTTCCGAAAGGATGCACCCGGACGGCTTCGATCGGCGGCGTCCAGGTGACGATCAACGGGTTCGCCAAGGGCTCCGGCATGATCGCACCCGACATGGCGACGATGCTGGCGTTCGTCTTCACCGACGCCGCTATCCCGGCGCCGGTGCTGCAGGCTCTGCTGTCTGACGCCAACGAAAAGTCGTTCAACTGCATCACCGTGGACGGCGATACCTCCACCAGCGATACGCTGCTGGTCTGCGCCACCGGCAAGGCCGGCAACGCGCCGGTCGGCGATGCGGGCGCGGCGGAACTGGCCGACTTCAAGGCGCAGTTCGAAGCGGTGCTGGTCGATCTGGCGCAGCAGATCGTCCGCGACGGCGAGGGGGCGACGAAGTTCGTCACCGTGCGGGTCGAAGGGGCGGACAGCGATCGGGCCGCGAAGCGGATAGCGCTGTCGATCGCCAATTCTCCGCTGGTCAAAACAGCCATCGCCGGCGAGGACGCCAACTGGGGCCGGATCGTCATGGCGGTCGGCAAGGCCGGCGAGAAGGCGGACCGCGACAAGCTGCGGATTTCCGCCGGCGGCGTGCTGATCGCGGCGGACGGCATGGAAGTGCCGGGCTATGACGAGACGCCCGTCGTGGAGCACATGAAGGGCCAGTACATCGACTTTCTGGTCGAGCTGGGGATCGGTTCCGGCTCCGCAACGGTCTGGACCTGCGACCTGACCCACGGCTACATCGACATCAACGGCAGCTACCGGAGCTGAGGCTTGCGCGCGGGTCGGACGAGGAGAATGGCGTGACTGTGATCCGGACCGCACGCCTGACCCTCCGGCCGTTCGTCGAGGGCGACATCGATGCGATGGTCGCCCATTTGAGCCACTGGGATGTTTCCCAGTGGCTGGCGGTCCCGCCGTTCCCCTACCGCCGCGCCGATGCGCGCTTCTACGTCGATCACGTCAGGGCCAACCACGAGGCCGGGGCCGCGACCGAGTTCGCCATCGCCGTGACGGATGGCGATGCGGTGGCCGGCTCCATCGGGCTGAAGCGGACCTGCGGCGATGCCGAAGGTGCCGCTCTGGGATACTGGCTTGGCCGGCCCTATTGGGGGCATGGCTATGCGTCCGAAGCGGCGGCGGCGGTCGTGGCCTATGGCTTCGGCGAGTTGGGGCTTCGGCGGATCGAGGCCGAAACCGATCCGGAAAACGAACGGTCGGCGCATGTGCTGACGAAAATGGGTTTCCGTCCGGCGGGGCAGGTTTCCGCCCGGGAGGCGCGGTCCTGTAGCCTGCCGACCCGGCGCGGCTCTCTCGTGGTGAATGTTCATGAACTGCTTCGATCCGAATTCAACCCCTGAACCCGGCAAGCCGGTCCTGCTGGTGGTCGCCGTGGCCCTGGTCGACGTCGATGGCCGGGTGCTGCTGGCGCAGCGGCCGGAAGGCAAGTCGCTGGCCGGCCTGTGGGAGTTCCCCGGCGGCAAGGTCCACGAGGGCGAAAGCCCGGAATATGCGCTGGTGCGCGAGCTTCGGGAGGAGTTGGGGATCGAGACGGCGGGGAGCTGTCTGGCGCCCTTCACCTTCGCGTCGCACAGCTACGAGAGCTTTCACCTGCTGATGCCGCTTTACGTCTGCCGCGTCTGGGAAGGAACCCCCAGGCCGCTGGAAGGCCAGAAGCTGGCCTGGGCGCGCCCCAACGACATGGGGCAGTATCCGATGCCGCCGGCGGACAAGCCGTTGGTCGCGATGCTGCGCGACCTGCTGTAATCGCCGGCCGCCGCCGCTGGTCGTGACCGGCGGCGATTTATCGGCTAAGTTCCCGCTCCCTTCGTCCACAGTCTGTTCAGTAGCATCATGACCGCCAAAGTCGGCAACCCACTCTTCCGCGACATGCCCACGACCGTCTTCGAGGTCATGTCGCAACTGGCCCTGAAGCATAAGTCGATCAACCTGGGGCAGGGGTTTCCCGACGACCGGGGGCCGCCCGACGTGCTTCAGGCTGCGGCGGACGCTCTGCTCAACGGCTACAACCAGTACCCATCGATGATGGGGACGCCCGAACTGCGTCAGGCGGTGGCGAACCACGCCAAACGGTTCTACGGGCTGGACGTCGATTGGGCGCGCGAGGTCCTGGTGACGTCGGGAGCGACCGAGGCGCTGGGCGCCTGCCTGTTCGGCCTGATCGAGCCGGGCGACGAGGTCGTGCTGTTCGAGCCGATGTACGACAGCTACCTGCCGATCATAAAGCAGGCGGGCGGCATCCCGAAGCTGGTGACGCTGAAGGCCCCGGACTGGAGCTTCACGAGGGAAGATCTGGAGCGGGTGTTCAGCCCGCGCACCAAGGCGCTGGTCATCAACGACCCGCTGAACCCGGTCGGCAAGGTCTACCGGCGCGACGAGCTTGAGCTGATCGGCGAGTTCCTTCAGCGGTTCGACGCCTATGCCGTCTGCGACGAGGTCTACGAGCATCTGGTGTTCGACGGGGCGGCGCATATCCCGCTGATGACGCTGCCGGGATTGCGGAACCGGTGCCTGAAGGTCGGGTCGGCGGGCAAGACCTTCTCCCTGACCGGCTGGAAGGTCGGGTATGTCACGGGCGCTCCCGAACTGCTGCAACCGGTCGCCAAGGCGCACCAGTTCATGACCTTCACCACGGCGCCCAATCTCCAGGCCGGCGTCGCCTATGGGCTGGGGAAGGAACGCGCGTATTTCGACGGCCTCGCGGCGTCGATGCAGGCGAAGCGGGACCGGCTGGCGGCGGGCCTGCGCGACGTGGGCTTGTCGGTGCTTCACAGCGGCGGCAGCTACTTCCTGCTGGCGGACATCTCGTCGGTCGGATTCGACGGCGACGACGTGTCTTTCTGCCTGCACCTGACGGAAGCGGCGGGGGTCACGGCCATCCCCGTCAGCGCCTTCTTCGCGGAAACGCCCGTGCGCAACTACATCCGCTTCTGCTTCTGCAAGCAGGACAGTCTGCTGGATGAGGCCATCGGTCGGTTGAAGCGCTATTTCTGAGGCAAATGTATCGGAATTGCGCCATAATTTGGCGGGACCATCCGGCGGGGCGCGTGATCGTGCGCTCCCGCCGGTGTTTTTTTGTCGGCATCAGGGTTTTTTGTTTCATGCGCATGCTGCGTCCGCTCGGGCTCGCCTTCCTCGTCGCTCTGGGTTTTTCGACCGCCTCCAAGGCTCAGACGCCGGAACCGCCCCAGGCGCCGGAGCAGGCAGCCGCACAGTTCGCGGTCACCGGGGTCGACGTGCAGGCGGAGCGGGACACGCCGCAGGCCTGCTTCACCTTCAACCGCGCGCTGGAGAAGTCCCGCCTGAACGACTACGCGGCGCAGGTGGAGATCGACCCGCCCATCCCGGTGTCGGTGATGGCCCGGAACGACAGCCTGTGCCTCGACGGCCTCAGCCACGGCGCCAAATACGCGGTCACTTTGAAGCAAGGGCTTCCCGGCGCGCAGGACGTCAGTCTGGCGGAGCCGGCACGCTATGAGATCGACGTGCCGGACCGGAAGCCTGCCCTGGCGTTCCGGGGCGCCGGCTACATCCTGCCCCATGTCGGGAGCGAAGGGCTGCCGCTGCGCACCGTCAACGTCAAGCGCGCCCGGCTCCAGGTGCTGCGGATCAACGACCGGTCGCTGGTCGAGCAGGTCTATTACGGACGGATCTCCCACGCCCTGACCGACCTGGACATCGGCGGCATCGTCGAGCGCAGCGGCGAGCAGGTCTGGCAGGGCGAGATGGCGATCGGCGAGCAGCGCAATCAGGTCGTCGTGACGCCGTTCCCGGTCGATGCCGCCATCGGCGCGCTCAAGCCCGGCGTCTATATCGCGGTGGCCGGCAATGCCGACCGCGAGGGCGAGAACTGGGAAGCCAAGGCGACGCAGTGGTTCGTCATCACCGACCTGGGGCTGACGACCTTCGCGGGGCAGGACGGCCTGCTGGTGTTCGCCCGCAGCCTGACGACGGCCGAGCCGATGGCGAACGTCGAACTGCGCCTGCTGGCGCGCAGCAACGCCGAACTCGGCAAGCTCGTTACGGGACCGGATGGAATCGCCCGTTTCCCGGCCGAGACGATGCGCGGGACCGGCGGCAACGCGCCGCAGGCGGTCTTTGCCTATGGCGCGTCGGGCGACATGGGCTTCCTGGACGTCGCGGCGCGCTCGGAGTCGGCGGAGGGAGCGCCGGCGGCGCCAGTGGAGGCCAACGGGCCGCTCGACGCCTATCTCTATACCGACCGCAGCCTGTACCAGCCGGGCGAAACGGTGTTCCTGAGCGCGCTGCTGCGGAACGCCGACGCCGTGGCGGTCCAGGGCCGTCCGCTGACGCTGAAGATCCAGCGGCCAGACGGGTTCGAGGTGGACCGCCGGCAAGTCGCCGACGCCGGCGTGGGCAGCTATTCCTTCGGACTGGATATTCCGCGCCCGGCATCGACCGGGCAGTGGTCGGTCACGGCCCATCTGGAGCCCGACGGCGAGCCGATCGGCCGCGCCGACTTCGTGGTCGAGGACTTCGTGCCGCCGAGGCTGAACGTCGGCCTGTCGTCCGACCGGGAAACGCTGGAGCCGGGCAGCGTGGCGGCGCTGAAGGTCGATGGCCGCTACCGGCAGGCAGGAGCGGCCGCCAAGCTGCCGGGCGAGGTGACGATGCTGCTGCGGCCCGCCGCCAACCCGTACCCGAAATACCAGGGCTACCGCTTCGGTCTGGTCCAGGAAACCCTGCCGCCGGTCAAGGCGGACGCGCCGGGCTTCATCACCGGTCCGGACGGTTCCGCCAAGGTCGAGCTGCGGCTGCCCGAACTGCCGGACACGACGCAGCAGCTCGAAGCGGTGATCCAGGGCAAGCTGTACGACATCGGCGGACGTCCCTCGGTCAGGGAGATCACGCTGCCGGTCCGGCACCAGCCGTTCGCGATCGGCATCAAGCCGCGCTTCCAGGGCGATGCCGTGCCGGAAGGGGCGACGGCGGCGTTCGACGTGATGGCGCTGGACCCGGCCGGCAACCCGGTGGACAAGCCGGCCCTGTCTTACGAGCTGTTCGAGGAAGACAACGATTACGCCTGGTTCGAGGCCGGCGGGCACTGGGACTATCGCATCCAGGTAAAGGACAAGCGCCTGACCGGCGGCATGATCGCCGTGGCGGGCGAGCCGCGTGCCGACGCCAAGGCGGCGATCGAGCAGCCGGTCGGTTCCGGCCGATACCGGCTGGAAGTTTTCGATCCCGGAACGGGTGTCGCGACCAGCGTGCGGTTTTCCGCCGGCTGGTGGGTGAACGCCGCGGCCGGCGACCGGCCCGACCGGGTCGAGGTCGCCGTCATGATGCCTAAATATTCCGGAGGCGAAACGGCGCGCGTCTTCGTCCGTCCGCCCTATCAGGCGCAGGTCCTTGTGACGGTCGCGGACCGCAGGGTCCACCAGACGATGATCCGGCAGATCGGGCCGGAAGGCGCGTTCCTGGAGGTGCCGGTCGATCCGCTGTGGACGGCGGGCGTCCACGTCATCGCGACGGCCTTCGCCCCTTCCGATCCAACCCACAAGGTCGCGTCGCGCCGGGCGGTCGGCACGGGCTGGCTGGCGGTCGATGCGGCGCCGCGGCGGCTCAGCGTCGCGATGACGGTTCCCCAGGACATCGTGCCGCGCCGTCAGGTCATGGTGCCGGTCAAGGTGACCGGGGCGGAGGAGGGCGCGCAGGTCCGGCTGACCGTGGCGGCGGTGGACGACGCGATGCTCCAGCTGACCGAGTTCGCGGCACCCGATCCGGTGGCGCACTACCTGGGCCGCCGCCCGCTGGAGGTCGATCTGCGCGACGTGCGCGGACGGCTGATCGAACAGGATCAGGCCGTGCCGCTGCCCCGCGTCAAGCCGGTGGTGGCCGCCGCGGTCCGGCGGCGCGCCGCCGATCCCCAGCCGCGCCGGCGGGAGATGACGGCGCTCTATTCCGGCGTGGTGACGCTCAGGCCGGACGGCACGACGGAAGTCCCGCTCGATATCCCCGACTTCGACGGCCGGCTGCGCCTGATGGCGGTGGCCTGGACCCCGGCCAAGGTCGGCAACGCCGTTGTGGTCGCCACCGTGCGCGATCCCGTCCTGGCCGACCTGTCGATGCCGCGCTTCCTGGCGCCGGGGGACACGGCGCAGGCCACCCTGACGCTCAACGACCGCGGCCAGAAGCCGGGCGACTATGCGGTCGTCGTGAGCGCCGGCGGCACTATCGCGCTCCAGGGCGACGGGCGGGTGGCCGTACCGCCGCTGAAGCCCGGCAAGCCGGTCAGCGTGCCCTTGACGATAGCCGGCAACGGCGTGGGCGCCGGCTCGGTCAAGGTCGACATCACGGGACCCGACGGTTTCAGTCTGACCCGCGAATGGCCGATCGGCGTCCGCCGGGTTCAGCCGGCCACGACGCGGCGTCAGGTCGAACTGATCGAACCGGGGGCCAAGGCGGAGGCAGCACCCAATACGGTGCCGGAACTGACGGCGCTTCGGCGCGAGACGGTCAGCGTCATGCTGTCGGCGGGGACTCTCCCCGACCTCGACGTTGCCGGGATGCTGCTGGCGCTGGAAAGGTATCCCTATGGCAGCGCCGAGCAGATGACCAGCCGTTCCCTGCCGCTGCTTCAGCTTGCCCCTGTGGCGGCCGAGCTGGGCATCGCATCGGAAGAGATGGTCCGGAACCGCGTCCAGCGCTCGATCGACCGGCTGATGACGGTCCAGCGGACCGACGGCGCTTTCGCCCTGTGGTCGGCGCAGGGACCGGCGGAGATGTGGCTGACCGCCTATGTCGTCGATTTCCTCGGGCGGGCGAAGGAGGCGGGCTACCGCGTGCCCGAGCTGCCGCTTAAGAAGGGGATCGAGTGGCTGAACGCGGTGCTCGACAACGCTTGGTTCGACGAGTCCGAACTGGCGGCGCGGGCCTATGCGATCTACACGCTGGCCGGCGCCAAGGCGATCGACGTGGCGGAAGCTCGGTATTTCCAGGAAACCTGGTGGGCGGCCCTGCCGACGCGGATGGCCCGCGCCCAGATCGCCAGCGCCCTGGCGCGGCTGGGCGACGGCGGACGGGCGGCCGAGGCGTTCAACCAGCTCGAGCGGCCCCGCGAGGAGCCGGCCGGAATGCGGGATTTCGGTTCCGACCTGCGGGACCAGGCCGCCGTCATCGCCCTGCTGGCAGAGAACAACAACGGCAACAGGGAGCGTCTGGTCGCCCAGACCCAGCAGCTCGCCACCATGCTGGCCGATGCGGAGGCGACCAGCACGCAGGAGCAGGCCTGGGTGCTGATGGCTTCGGCGGCTCTGGCGGGCAAGTCGGCCGAGATGAAGCTGACCGTGGACGGTGCGCCGTTAGTGTCGAACAAGCCGGTCTACCGCCGGCTCGATCCCGGTGGCGCTCCGGTCAAGCTGGAGAACGCCGGGCCGGCGCCGGTCTGGCGGGCGGTCACCTTGGCCGGAGTGCCGGCCGATCCGCCGCCGGCGGCGTCGGAGGGCTTCCGGATCGAGCGCAAGGTCCTGGACATGGACGGCAAGCCGGTCGATCCCGCCGGCGTTGCGCGCGACCGCATGCTGGTCGTGATCCTGGAAGGGGAAAGCCTGCTGAAGAAAGACCATCAGGTGCTGGTGGTCGACATGCTGCCCGCCGGGCTCGAGATCGAGAACGTCCGCCTGGCCGATAGCGGCCAGCTTGGCGACCTGTCCTGGCTGGGCAGCCTGAGCGCGGTCAACCATGTCGATTACCGCGACGACCGCTTCGTCGCGGCGCTGGACCTGAAGCCGAACCAGCCGTCGTTCCGGCTGGTCTATCTGGTGCGGACGGTGACGCCGGGGGACTACGCCATGCCGGGCGCCTACGTGGAGGATATGTACAGCCCCAACCTTTTCGCGCGGGGAGAGGCGGGGCGGCTGACGGTCGGGGCGGAGTAGCCAAGTCGCTGGTCTGTCAGGTCCGAAGTTGACGCCATAAGCGGTGACTTCGATACCCGTCACCCTTTTCCGTCATACCTGGATCAAGTTCCCTAAGCGCTAACTTTGCCTGTCTCCCCCGCTCTTTCCGTCATACCGGGACTTGATCCGGGTACCTCCCTTCAGCAGCTGAGCGGGTGAAATCTGGACTTCAGCTTGAAGTCCTCCCGTCAGCCTCCGCCAGGAGGTACCCGGATCAAATCCGGGTATGACGGAAAGGTGGGCGGCTTCTACCGGAGTTTCGCACAGGAACGCCTAAATCAGCCCCTATTGGATCAAGTCCGGGCATGACGGTAGAGTGGATGAGAATGCCCGCGTGACGCGCAGGGATGTCCTAAGTCAACACCCATGGAAATAGATCGGGACATGGGCCGTATATTCGGTTTCAAAGCCGGAACCCATCCCGTTCCTGTCCCGTTGATTCGGCATCATACCAAGGGCCGAAGAAGTTGACTGGTGAAGACGCTGCTGCCGTAGGTCGGT
>NZ_JCACHA010000619.1:0-16328 GCF_059503625.1 Skermanella sp. | reverse complement strand
TCTATCAGGGCCGCACCAACAGCATGAACCAGTGGAAGTCGGCCCACGCCGTCAGGACGGAGGCGCGGACGCTGGCCGAGGCGCTGGAAGGCGCCGACGTGTTCATCGGGCTGTCGGCCAAGGGCGCCGTCACGCAGGACATGGTTCGGTCGATGGGGCCGAAGCCGATGATCTTCGCGCTGGCCAACCCCGATCCGGAAATCACGCCGGAAGAGGTGCGCGCCGTCCGCTCCGACGCGATCATCGCGACCGGCCGGTCCGACTACCCGAACCAGATCAACAACGTCCTGGGCTTCCCGTACATCTTCCGGGGGGCGCTCGACGTCCGGGCGTCGACCATCAACGACGCCATGAAGATCGGCGCCGCCCGCGCCATCGCGGCGCTGGCGCGCGAGGACGTCCCGGACGAGGTCGATGCGGCCTATGCCGGCCGCCGGCTGCGCTACGGTCCGGACTACATCATCCCCGTGCCGTTCGACCCCCGCCTGATCGTCACGATCCCGGCGGCGGTCGCCCAGGCGGCGATGGAAAGCGGAGTCGCGCGGAAGCCGATCATCGACGTCGCCGGCTACCGCAACTGCCTGCGCACCCGGCTCGACCCGACCGCCGACAGCCTCCAGCTCATCTTCGAGAAGGTCAAGGCAAACCCCCGCCGCGTCGTCTTCGCCGAGGGCGAGGAAGACCGGTCGATCCGGGCGGCCCTGGCCTATCGCGCCGCCGGCTACGGCACGCCGATCCTGATCGGCCGCGAGGAGATCATCCGCGAGCAGTTGACGGCGCTCGGCCTTAAGCCGGACCAGGACGGGCTGGAAATCCACAACGCCCGCCTGTCCGACGCCAACCACCGCTACACCGACTACCTCTACCGCCGGCTCCAGCGCCGGGGCACGCTTCAGCGCGACTGCCAGCGCATGGTCAACCAGGACCGCAACGTCTTCGCGGCGCTGATGGTGGCGCAGGGCGACGCGGATGCCATGGTGACCGGCCTGACGCGCAGCTTCGCCACCTGCTACAAGGACATCACCACGGTCATCGACACGCGCAACCACCAGCGCGCGTTCGGCGTCTCGGTCGTGGTGACCCGCAAGCAGACCGTCTTCATCGCCGATACGACGGTGAACGAGCTTCCGACTTCGGAAGAACTGGTCGAGATCGCGATCCAGACGGCGGCCAAGGCCCGGCAGATGGGCCACGAGCCGCGCGTGGCGTTCCTGTCCTTCTCCAATTTCGGACAGTACATGCGCGGCCGGGCGGAACACGTCCGCGACGCGGTGGCGCTGCTCGACCAGCGCCGGATCGACTTCGAATACGACGGCGAGATGTCGGCCGACGTGGCGCTCGATCATGACCTGATGAAGCGGCTCTACCCGTTCTGCCGTTTGTCGGGACCGGCCAACGTGCTGATCATGCCGGCGCTCCACGCCGCCAACATCGGCGCCAAGCTGCTTCAGAAGATGGGCGGCGGCCAGTTGATCGGCCCGCTGCTGATCGGCCTGGACAAGCCGGCGCAGGTCGTCCAGATGGGCTCCTCGGTGTCCGATCTGGTCAACGCGGCGGCGCTGGCGGCGCACGACTCGCTCAAGTGGTGATATAGGGTACGGGGGGCCTCCGCCGTGGCGGCGGGGGCTCCCTTTTCCTTCCCCTATTAATGTTTTGTGACGCCTGCCGGAACGGGGCGGAACTGGTGTAGTGTCGGTCGGATAAGAAGCCGACAATGACCAGGAAACGATCTTGCTTGTGCGATCATGCAATCAAAGGTAGTTCCCGCCACTACACCCTTCCTGCTCGGCAGCCCGTTCCTGCTGGCGCTCGCCGTTTTTCTGGGTACGCTCGCGGTACTCGGCCTCATCACCGCCGGAGCGGCCGCGGCAGGCGTTCTTGCCGCACTGGCCGCCGCCCTGCTGGCGACCAGGATCTATCGGCGCGACGTGACGGCGGTCGCATCCTTTATCGAGTCGCTGAAGGAATCCGAACAGAACCACAGCCTGCCGTTCGACGCATCGCCGACCGCCCGCTTGCTCGCGGCCGGCGTAGCCCGGATCCATACGGACTGGCTGGATAAGAACGGCCAGCTGCGCAGCGGCCTGGAAGCGAACGAGCAGATCCTGGAGGCGCTGCACGACCCGCTGATCCTGCTCGGCAAGGACCGCGGCGTCATCAAGGCCAATGCCGCCGCGCGGGGTCTGTTCGGCGACCGCATGGCGGAACGGGATTTGGCCGCAACGCTCCGCAACCCTCATCTGCTGGGCGCCGTCGATGCGGTGCTGGGCGGCGCCTCGTCGCGGAGCGTCGAGTTCAGCTTGCCCGTTCCTGTCGAGCGGGTATTCGAGGCGCGGGTGACGCCGTACCGGGGGCAGGGGCGCAGGAGCACCGGCACGGTCGCGATCCTGACCTTCCACGACATGACGGCGATCAAGCGGTCGGAACAGATGCGCGCCGATTTCGTCGCCAACGCCAGCCACGAACTCCGGACGCCGCTGGCGACGCTGCTGGGCTTCATCGAAACGCTGCGGGGACCGGCGCGCGACGATCCCGACGCTCGCGACCGCTTCCTGACGATCATGCACGATCAGTCCGGCCGCATGGCGCGGCTGGTCAACGACCTGCTGTCGCTCTCGAAGATCGAGCTGGACGAGCATACGCCGCCGACCGGCCGGGCCAATCCGATGCTGATCGCGCGCAGCGCCGTCGCGGCGCTGGAACTGAAGGCCGCTGCCCGGAAGATCAGACTGGTCCTGACGGTGCCGGAACGGCTTCCCGCCGTCATCGGGGACGACGACCAGCTCGCCCAGGTCTTCCAGAACCTGATCGACAACGCGATCAAGTACACCCGCGACAACACCGAAGTACGGGTCACCCTTGCAGTGACCGGCGGGCGGCGGAGCAAGCCCATGGTCTCGATAGCGGTCGCGGATTGCGGCGAAGGCATCGCCCGGACCCATCTGCCCCGGCTGACCGAACGTTTCTACCGGGTCGATCCTGCCCGCAGCCGGGCGCTCGGCGGCACCGGCCTCGGGCTTGCCATCGTCAAGCACATCGTCAACCGGCACCGCGGCCAGATGACGATCGAGAGCGACGTCGGCAAGGGCAGCACCTTTACCGTCCTTTTGCCCATTGCCGCCGACGAGACGCTGGAAGCGGAAGATCCGCTGCGGGCCGGCGGTTCGGCGGCGTAACGCCGGTCACGCCAAGTCTCCCGGCACAATCGGCCTGTGTCACGAAACTGTCATCTCTCTGTAGTAATTGTATCGCCGTTGAACGCTATGGTCCGCCGCAAGCCCGCCGGTCAGTTGCAAGGCCGCGGCAAATTCAGGCTTTTGGCCCGCATTTTGGCGAATTCGTCGGAGGACTATATCGTGATCAACAAGAAGCTCGCCGTGGCGGCATTGGCCGCCTTCGCCTCGACCGCCGCACTGACGGGTGGGGCGCAGGCTCAGGGCCGTGACCAGATCCGCGTCGTCGGCTCGTCCACCGTGTTCCCCTTCACCAGCGCGGTTGCCGAAACCTTCGGCCGGGGCGGCAAGTTCAAGACGCCGGTCGTCGAGTCCACCGGTACCGGCGGCGGCATCAAGCAGTTCTGCGCCGGCGTCGGCGTCGGGCATCCCGACCTGACCAACGCGTCGCGCCGGATCAAGAAGTCCGAGCTGGAAGGCTGCGCCGCCAACGGCGTGACCGCCGTCAGCGAACTGGAAGTCGGCTTCGACGGCATCGTCTTCGCCAGTTCCAAGGGCGCCACCCACGCCGACTATACGATCAAGCAGATCTGGCAGGCGCTCGCCAAGCAGGTCGTCGTCAACGGCAAGGTCGTGGCGAACCCCTACAAGAAGTGGAGCGACATCGACCCGTCGCTGCCGAACAAGGAGATCGAGGTTCTCGGTCCGCCCCCGACCTCCGGCACCCGCGACGCCTTCGTCGAGCTGGTGATGGATGCCGGCTGCGCCCAGTTCCCGGAAGTGAAGGCCCTGCCGGCCGATCAGGCCAAGGCGGTGTGCAGCCAGATCCGCGAGGACGGCGGCTATGTGGAAGCCGGTGAGAACGACAACCTGATCGTCCAGAAGCTGGTCGCCAACAAGGATGCCTACGGCGTGTTCGGCTACAGCTTCCTGGAACAGAACCTCGACAAGCTCCAGGGCGCCAAGATCAACGGCGTCGCCCCCGATCTGGACACCATCGCCAGCGCCAAGTACCCGGTCGCCCGGTCGATGTACGTCTACGTCAAGAGCCAGCACGTCGACGTCATCCCCGGCATCAAGGAATTCCTGGCCGAGTACACCAGCGAGCGCGCCTTCGGCGAGGAAGGCTATCTGGAAGCCAAGGGCCTGATCCCGCTGCCCAAGGACAAGCGCGAGAAGGTCCGGACCAGCATCCTGAACCTGACGCCCGTCACGATGTAATCGCCGATGGATCGGCCGGGGCGCCCGGCGCTCCGGTCCGTTCCGTCCGGCCAATCCCTGTCCTGTAGCTCGTCCCGAAATACCGAACGGTCCCGATGCCAGTCACAACATTCCTTTTGGTGCTTCTGCTCCTGTCGTTCGCTGGATTCCAGCTCGGCAGGACAACGGCGGTATCTTCCGCCGGCGGCAGGCTTTCCAGGCTGCATTCGGTGCCGTCCTACTACGGTCTCTATGTGGCGATGTGGGTCGGGCTGCCGGCCTTGATCCTGTTCGCCCTGTGGACCGGGCTTGAGGGGATCGTCGTCAACAACATGGTCCGGGCCAGCCTGCCGGCTTCGATCACGTCGCTGTCGGCGCAGGAAATCAACCTGATCATGGTCGATATCCACAACCTGGCCTATGGCAACATCACCAGCCGCGTTCCGGAACCGGCCCTGACGGCAGCCGCCGACTACTACAACCATCTGCGCGGCATCGGCAACGGCGCGCTGGCGGTCGTCATGCTGGCCCTGGCCTGCGCCGGCCTGTTCTTCGCCAAGGGCCGCATCCATCCGAAACTGCGGGCGCGCAACCAAGTCGAGCAGGTCGTCAACGTCATCCTGATCCTGTGCTCGCTGGTGGCGATCCTGACCACCGTTGGGATCGTGCTGTCCCTGCTGTTCGAAGCGATCCGGTTCTTCACCAAGGTCCCCCCGGCCGAATTCCTGCTGGGCCTGCACTGGAGCCCTCAGACGGCCATCCGGGCCGATCAGGTGGCGTCCGACGGCGCGTTCGGCGCCGTGCCGCTGTTCACCGGAACCCTGCTGATCGCCGCCATCGCGATGGCGGTCGCCGTACCGCTGGGCTTGATGAGCGCCATCTACATGTCGGAATACGCGCCCCCCAGGGTGCGCGGCACGGTCAAGCCCGTCCTGGAGATCCTGGCCGGCATCCCGACCGTGGTCTACGGCTTCTTCGCGGCCCTGACCATGGCGCCCTTCGTCCGCGACGTCGGCCAGAGCCTGGGCTTCGGCGTCAGTTCGGAATCGGCGCTGGCCGCCGGCGTCGTCATGGGCGTCATGATCATCCCCTTCGTCAGTTCGCTGTCGGACGACATCATCAACGCGGTGCCCCAGTCGCTGCGCGACGGTTCCTACGGCCTCGGCGCCACCAAGTCGGAAACCATCCGCAACGTCGTCCTCCCGGCCGCCCTTCCCGGCATCGTCGGCGCGGTGCTGCTGGCGGTCAGCCGGGCTATCGGCGAGACGATGATCGTGGTGATGGCAGCCGGCCTCGCCGCCAACCTGACCGGCAATCCGCTGGACGCCGTCAGCACCGTTACCGTGCAGATCGCGACGCTCCTGGTCGGCGACCAGGAATTCGACAGCGCCAAGACATTGTCGGCCTTCGGCCTCGGTCTCGTGCTCTTCACCGTCACTCTCACCCTGAACATCATCGCCCTCCGGGTGGTGCGGAAGTATCGGGAAAAATATGACTGATGTCATCAGCACTCCGCGCGCGGCGCCGTATCAGTCCGACGACTTCGCCGCCCGCCTGCGCAAGCGCTACGCCGCGGAACGCCGCTTCAAGATGTACGGCATCGCCGCCATCGGCATAGCGCTCGGCATGCTGGCGGTCCTGCTCGCCAGCATCGTGTCGCAGGGCTACACCGCCTTCGCCCAGCACGACCTGTCGCTGGAAATCTACTTCGACCCGGCGGAGATCGACCCGCAGGGCACCCACGACGAGGCCACCCTGTCGGGCGCCAACTACGCGGCACTCGCCCGGCAGTCGCTTCAGGCGGCTTTCCCCGAAGTCGAAAGCCGCACCGAACGGCGGCGGCTGAACGCCATCGTCAGCAACGGCGCCGGGTTCGAGCTGCGCCAGATGGTGATGGACAATCCCGGTCTGATCGGCACCCGCCAGACCGTCCGCCTGCCCCTGGCGAGCGACTACGACCAGTTGCTGAAGGGCAATATCGACCGCGACGTTCCGGAAGCGAACCGCAAGGTCAGCGATCAGCAGATCCAATGGATCGACAAGCTGGTGTCCACCGGCAACATCGTGAACGGCTGGAACTGGCGCCTGTTCATGAACGGCGACAGCCGCGACCCGGAACTGGCGGGCCTCAAGGCGGGCATCGTCGGATCGCTGCTGACGCTGGCCGTGACCCTCGGGCTCGCCATCCCGATCGGGATTTCGGCGGCGGTCTATCTCGAGGAATTCGCCCCGAAGAACAAGCTGACCGACCTGATCGAGGTGAACATCAACAACCTCGCCGCCGTCCCGTCGATCGTCTTCGGCCTGCTGGGACTGGCTGTCTTCCTCAACGCCTTCAACATGCCGCGATCCGCTCCGGTGGTCGGCGGCATCGTGCTGGCGCTGATGACTCTGCCGACCATCATCATAGCAAGCCGTGCCGCCCTGAAGGCGGTCCCGCCGTCGATCCGGGAAGCGGCGCTGGGCGTCGGCGCCTCGCCGCTCCAGGTGGTGACCCATCACGTGCTGCCGCTGGCGATGCCCGGCATCATGACCGGCATCATCATCGGCATGGCCCATGCGCTGGGCGAAACGGCGCCGCTGCTGATGATCGGCATGATTGCCTTCATCGTCGACACGCCGGCTGGCTTCGGCGACGCGGCGACCGTCCTGCCGGTGCAGATCTTCATGTGGGCCGACAGCCCGGAGCGCGGCTTCGTCGAGCGGACTTCCGCCGCGATCATGGTGCTCCTGGCTTTCCTGATCGCGATGAACGCGATCGCCGTTGTCCTGCGCAAGCGATTCGAAAGGCGTTGGTAGTATGACCGCACACACTCAGACAATGGCCGGCATCGCCGTCCGCCCCCATGCCGGCACGCTGACCGGCACGGTTCCCAAGATGGATGCGCGGGGCGTCAAGGTGTACTACGGCGCCAAGCAGGCGCTGAAGGGCATCGACCTGACGATCCCGGAACGTCAGGTGACGGCACTGATCGGCCCGTCCGGCTGCGGCAAGTCGACATTCCTGCGCTGCCTCAACCGGATGAACGACACCATCGACATCGCCCGGATCGAAGGGCTGATCACGCTGGACAGCCAGGACATCTACGACCGGGAAATCGATCCGGTTCAGCTCCGCGCCCGCGTTGGCATGGTGTTCCAGAAGCCGAACCCGTTCCCCAAGTCGATCTACGACAACATTTCCTACGGTCCGCGCATCCACGGCCTTGCCAGCCGGCGGGAGGAAATGGACGAGATCGTGGCGAAGAGCCTCCAGCGCGCCGGCCTGTGGAACGAGGTCAAGGACCGCCTGAAGGAGCCGGGCACCGGCTTGTCCGGCGGCCAGCAGCAGCGCCTGTGCATCGCCCGAGCCATCGCGGTCAGCCCCGAAGTGATCCTGATGGACGAGCCCTGCTCGGCGCTCGACCCCATCGCGACCGCGCATATCGAGGAACTGATCGACGAACTGCGCGAGAACTATACGATCGTCATCGTCACCCACAACATGCAGCAGGCCGCCCGCGTGTCCCAGCGCACTGCCTTCTTCCACCTGGGCGAGATGGTCGAGGTCGGCGACACCGAAGAGATCTTCACGACGCCGCGCGACGAGCGGACCCAGGGCTACATCACCGGCCGGTACGGCTGAGCGCCGACGCGCCACACTCTCGGCATAATGTCTTTCAGGAAAGCGGCGCATGAGCAACGAGCACATCGTCAAATCGTTCGCGCAGGAACTTCAGCGCCTGTCGAACCTGATCACGCAGATGGGCGGCGTGGCGGAAGCCCAGGTAGAGGCCGCCGTTCAGGCGCTCGTCCGCCGGGACACGGCCATCGCCGCCCAGGTGATCCAGTCGGACCTCCGCATCGACACCTATGAGCGGGAGATCGACAACGAGACGCTGCGGCTGCTGGCGCTGCGCCAGCCGATGGCGTCCGACCTGCGCGAGATCGTCTCGGCGCTCAAGATCGCGGCGGATATCGAGCGGATCGGCGACTACGCGGCGAACATCGCCAAGCGGTCGCTGGCCCTGGCCCAGCTGCCCCCCGTGCGCCCGGCCGGCGCCATCCCGCGCATGGGCCGGCTGGTCCAGGAGATCATGAAGGAAGTGCTCGACGCCTATATCGAGCGCGACGTCGACAAGGCGGTGGCGGCACGCCACCGCGACGAGGAACTGGACGATCTCTATACCAGCCTGTTCCGCGAAGTCCTGACCTACATGATGGAAGACCCGCGCAACATCACCCCCTGTACCCATCTCCTGTTCATTGCCAAGAACCTGGAGCGGATCGGCGACCATGCGACCAACATTGCCGAGACGATCCATTTTCTGGTAATCGGTCATCCACTGACTACGGAACGGCCGAAGGGCGACGAAAGCAGCTTCGAGGTCGTGACGCCGCAGCCGGAGCTACAGGGTTAACAAGCCAGCCTTGGAACGAACGAACTCATGAATTCGGCGCTCAAACCCCTCGTCCTGATCGTCGAGGACGAGGCGGACCTCGTAACCCTCCTCAAGTACAATCTTGAAAAGGAAAACTTCCGCACGCTTTCGGCCGGCGACGGCGAGGAAGCCTTGCTGCTGGCATCGGAGCAGGTGCCCAGTCTCGTCCTGCTCGACTGGATGCTGCCGCTGATGTCGGGCCTGGAAGTCTGCCGCCAGATGCGGCGCAATCCCAAGACCCGCGACATCCCGATCATCATGCTGACCGCACGTGGGGAGGAGGCCGACAAGGTCCGGGGCCTAAATTCCGGTGCGGACGACTACATCGCCAAGCCGTTCTCCCCGACCGAACTGGTCGCCCGCATGCGGGCCGTGCTGCGCCGGTCGAGCCCCGGTCTGGCGGAGGAGTTGCTGAGCTTCGGCGACGTCATCATGGATCTGGCGGCCCATCGCGTCCGCCGCCAGGGCCGCGACGTGCATCTCGGACCGACCGAGTTCCGCCTGCTGCGCCACTTCATGCAGCACCCCGGCCGCGTCTTCTCGCGCGAACAGTTGCTCGATCTGGTCTGGGGCCACGACGTCTATGTCGAGCCGCGGACGGTCGACGTCCATATTCGCCGCCTGCGGAAAGCGCTGAACGAGGTCAACGACAACGACATCATCCGGACGGTGCGGTCGGCCGGCTATGCGCTTGACGAGAAGGGCGGCATCAGCGCCTGACGGAGCCCTTGGTCACGGCTTGACCGGATTGAAGTCGCAGTCCTTGCAGACGGCGGCATCGTCCGGGCAGGCCGTCAGGCCCAGGCCGCACAGGTTGCTGTTCCGGATCGTCGCCCCGCTGAACCGGGTAGGCAGTCCGCCGCCGCTCCGCAGTTCGAGCGGCGAAAAGTCGGCCCCGGAGAAGTCGGCGAAGACGATCGACGCATTGGTGAAGTTGGCGCCCCGCAGGTCGGCCCCGGAGAAGTCGGCGTACTGGATGGTGGCGCCGGTGAAGTCGCTGGCGCTCAGGACCGCCTTCGCCAGCTTCGCCCCGGAAAGATCCGCGCCGGCGAACGACATGGCCGCCAGGTTCTTGCCCGTGAGATCGACACCGCGCAAGGAGCGGCCGGCAAGGTCCAGCCGCTGGCCGTCGCCTCCACGGGAATTGACCCATTTGTCGTGAGCCCGCAGGGAGTTGTTGATCTCCCGCACGCTGTCGACATGGCGGACGAAATCGTCGTTGAAGCGCAGGATGTCGAAGACCTCGGGCGTCAGGTCGAGGACGGCATCCTTGACCTTCACGTTCATCAGGTTGGCGCCCTTCAGCAGAGCCCCCTGGAGGTTGGCTCCTTCGAGGTCGGCACCCTTCAGGTTCGCATTGGTCAGATCGACGTTCCGCAGATTGGCATTGCGCAGGATGCAGTTGGACATATGCGCACCCTTGAGCGAAGCGCCTTCGAAGTTGGAGTTGGACAGGTCGGTGACCTTGACCACCGTCTTCGCCTGCTGGCTGACAGGTGCGCCCCCGGCGTCGCTCTTCGGAAAGATCATCAGCGAACCCTGGCGCATGGTCGAGCCGTCGAGCTTGGCGTCCCGTGCGTCGGTGAAATGGAACTTCACGCCATCCAGGGTGGCTCCGGAGAAATCGGCATTCGCCAGATTGCTGCGGACGAACAAGCTGTTCGTCAAATCGGCGTTGCGAAAGCGGGCTTTCTGAAGATTCGAGTATGAAAGATTGCAGAACAACAGAGAAGCCTTGGAGAAATTGAAACCCTCCAGGACAAAGTTGGACATGTTGTTCGCCATCAAATTCAGTCGCTTGCCACCTTTGCCCGCAGTGAAGAGAAGGTGATTGCGCAATGCTTGGCGAATCTGCGCCAGCTTTTCCTCACCCAGGTCCGTCGAACCTGTCATGCGCCTCCCTCTCCTTGCGATGCCGGCAATGTAGCGGGTGGCATGCTTCATACTCAACATCGATCGTCACGCCATCCAGACAAGGCCGGCGACGTTCGGAGGATGCTGAAGTCGAGGTTAACCACGCCTATAGGTTAGGATGCCCATCAAAAAATGAATTTATGTAAAAAGAGCTTCGTAGGTCGGTCTAGAGCGAAGCGGCAGCCGACAAGCAGGCGCGTCGATGTCGGCTGCCGCTTCGCTCTAGACCCAATACCGTCCAGTAGCCTTTGGCTTATCCGATGTTCCGGGATGATGCCCCTCGTAGACGCGGCCTCCGGCCGCGTTCAGTGCGCGGATACGCGTACTCTCCGCCGTACCGCGCATGTGCGCACACTTCGAAGCTATGGAGGCGCGGAGTGAACGCGGCCGGAGGCCGCGTCTACATTCGTTATCGTCCAGTCAGGCTCATCACCCCAAAAACCCACTATAGAATTTGCATTTTTAGAAAATGCCATTGAACGGCATTGGCTCTATGCCGACCTACATGGCGGTAAGGGCGGTACCTTCGACCGGTCGATCTTCAATGCCGTTGGTATCAGACGAACAGCATCCGTCCGCCGGCAGGGGCGTCGTTCAGGAAGGTGACGACGCCGCCGGATACCACCGGCACGTCGGACCGCAAGGCCGAGGCCTCCAGCCCGATCGCCTTCAGCGCCATCTCGCACACCATGACGGTGACGCCCAGGGCGACGCAGGCTTCCAGCAGTTCCTCGAACTCGGCAAGGCCGCTGCGGCCGAAATGGGCGTTGCGCTCCTCCGGCGACGATCCGTCGTCGGCGGGGTCGAGTTCGCGCCAGCCATCGCCGGCCTTGAGCGCCAGGACGGCGCGGCCGGTGAAGAACAGCGTCGTCTTGCGGTTGGTCGCGGCGGCGGCGCTCGCCATGACCAGGGCGTAGTGGACCCGGTCGAACCCTCCGGCGAAGACGACCAGGGACAGGCCGCTCCGGTCGCTCATGATGCAGTCCTATGGGATGTGAGGTCCGTGATGGAGGGATGGCCGCCGCACAGGGGGCATTCCGGATCGGGTTTCACCTTCACCTTATGGAAGCTGGTGTTCAGCGCGTCGTACATCAGCAGGTTGCCGGACAGGCTCTCGCCGATGCCCAGCACCTCCTTCACCACCTCGATCGCCTGAACGGAGCCTACGGCGCCCGCCAGCGCTCCCAGCACGCCGGCTTCGGCGCAGCTTGGGATCAGGCCGCGCGGCGGAGGTTCGCGGAAGATGCAGCGGTAGCAGGGATTGGGGCCGCCCAGATGCGACTTGAAGGTCGATAGCTGGCCGTCGAACCGCAGCATGGCGGCGGAAACCAGCGTCCGGTGCCCGAGATGGCAGGCGTCCGCCAGCAGGAAGCGGGTGGCGAAGTTGTCGGTCCCGTCGGCCACGACCTCGTAATCGGCGATCAAGCCCATGACGTTGGCGGCGGTCAGCCGGGTCCGGTGGGTTTCCAGCCTGACTTCCGGGTTGATCGCCTTCAGCCGGGCCTCGGCGCTCGCGACCTTGGGCATGCCGATGGTGCCGGTGTCGTGGACGATCTGGCGCTGGAGGTTGGACAGGTCGACCACGTCGTCGTCGACCACCCCGATCGTGCCGATGCCCGCCGCCGCCAGATAGAGCAGCAGCGGCGATCCCAGCCCTCCGGCGCCGACCACCAGCACGCGGGAGTTCAGCAGTTTTTCCTGACCGATGCCGCCGACTTCCGGAAGGATGATGTGGCGGGCGTAGCGTTCGACCTGGGCGTCCGTGAAGTCCATCGGTCCTGACCTGAGTGCGCGGGAGGATGCTCCGGAACTGGAGTCCTCCCGCGGTATCCTGAGCTTATTCCAGCCCTTCGAACAGGGCGGTCGACAGGTAGCGCTCGGCGAAGGAGGGGATGATCACGACGATCAGCTTGCCCTCGTTCTCCGGCCGCTGGCCGACCTCGATCGCCGCCGCCAAGGCCGCACCCGACGAGATGCCGACAGCCAGACCTTCGGTCCTTGCCGCCTTGCGGGCGGTTTCGAAGGCGCGCTGGTTGGAGATCCGCAGCACCTCGTCGATCAGGTCGGACTTCAGCACGTCCGGCACGAAACCGGCGCCGATGCCCTGGATCTTGTGCGGGCCGGGCAGGCCACCGGACAGGACGGGGCTGTCTTCCGGTTCCACCGCGATGACCTTGAAGCCGGGCTTGCGGGCCTTGATGACTTCGCCGACGCCCGTCAGCGTGCCGCCGGTGCCGACGCCGCTGATCAGGATATCCGCCTTGCCGTCGGTGTCGCGCCAGATTTCCTCGGCGGTCGTCCGGCGGTGGATTTCCGGGTTGGCGAGGTTCTTGAACTGCTGGGTGATGAAGGCGTCGGGGGTGGAGGCGACCAGTTCCTCCGCCTTGCGGATGGCGCCCTTCATGCCTTCGGAGGCGGGGGTCAGTTCCAGTTCGGCCCCCAGCAGCTTCAGCATCTTGCGGCGCTCGACCGACATGCTTTCCGGCATGGTCAGGATCAGCCGGTAGCCCTTGGCGGCGGCCACGAAGGCCAGTGCGATGCCGGTGTTGCCGGAGGTCGGCTCGACCAGGGTGGTCTTGCCCGGCTCGATCTTGCCTTCCAGCTCGGCGGCCTCGATCATGGCGAGGCCGATGCGGTCCTTGACGCTGGAGAGCGGGTTGAAGAACTCCAGCTTGCCGACGATGTCGGCCTTCACTCCGAACTCGGCCGCCAGACGGCGCACGCGAACCAACGGTGTGGCGCCGATGGTGTCCAGGATGCTGTCGTAGATCTTGCCGCGAAATTCGGGCACGCGCTCGGTAGTAGCCATCTTATTCCACCCTTCGGAACTGTGAAAATTTCAAAAGCACAGATAAAATGTAATCTATGCCCTCGCCTGAGGGATTTAAATGCTGAAATCGATTTTGCTGTGTGATTCGCTCTCGATTCCAGCCTGATTGGCGCGCAGGCACAGGTCCTCGACGGTGATCTCGTCCAGGCGCGCCATGCAGTCATCCTGCAATTGCATCCAGATCGGACGCACCACTTTCAAACCGAGAATGGACCCGGTTGGTTCCTCCACGGGGTCGGACGCCGTCTCCATCGCGCGGACGACGCGGACGATCTCGCCGATATTGATGCGCCGCCGCTCCCGCGCCAGCCGGTAGCCGCCGCGCGGACCGCGCACGCCCGCCAGGACGCCGGCGCGCACCAGTTGCTGGAGCACCTGTTCCAGGTAGCGCTTGGGGATGCCCTGCCGGCGCGTGATCTCGCCGCTCTGCACCGGCTCGCTGCCGGCGTTGTAGGCGATGTCGAGCACCGCCTCGATTGCGAACATCAGTTTCTTGGAGATGCGCAGCATCAGTTCCGTCCTTGAGAGTCCGTGCGCGTTTCAGTGCCGGTCGAGCCGAAACCGCCTTCGCCGCGGGTACTCCGCTCAAGGCTTTCGGTCAGGCTCCAGGCAACGCGGGTATAAGGGGCGACCACCATCTGGGCGACGCGCATGCCGCGCTCGACGGTGAAAGGCTGGTCGCCGTGATTGATCAGGATGACGCCGACTTCGCCCCGGTAGTCCGCGTCGATCGTGCCGGGGCTGTTGAGCACCCCGATGCCGTGGCGAAGCGCCAGACCCGACCGGGGCCGGATCTGGGCCTCGAATCCAGGAGGAAGCGCCAGCGCGATCCCGGTCGGGATCAGGGCTCTGGCGCCCGGCGCCAGCACGACCGGATCGCTGACGGCAGCCGCCAGATCCATGCCGGCGGCGTGATCGGTCGCGTAGCCGGGCAGCGACAGTCCATCGGCATGGGCCAGACGGACGATGGCGACTGTCAGATCGGGCTGGGAATGGGTCGGGGCTTCAGTACTGGACAAGATACGGGGGTCGCCACAGGTGATTGTTATGCGCTGTAGATAGCGCATATATCACACAATGTAATAGGAGAATGACGCCGCAGTTTGAAAAAAGGTCAGCCCGTTCCGACCAGATGCTCGGCAATCGCCATCGCCAGACGCTGGGCGACCTCATCCTTCGACAGCGGCGGCCAGTCCTCAAGCGTGTCGCCGCGCAGCAGGTGGACGGTGTTGTTGGTTCCGCCGAAGGTCCCACTGGACGGCGACACGTCGTTGGCGACGATCCAGTCGCAGCCCTTGCGCGCCAGCTTGGCGCGGGCATGGGCGACCACCTTCTCCGTCTCGGCGGCGAAACCTACGACCAGGGCCGGACGGTTCCGCCCGGCCCGCGACAGGGCGGCGAGGATGTCGGGGTTCTCCGCCAGTTCCAGGGCAGGCAGGCCGCCGCCTTCCTTCTTCAGCTTCTGGGACGCCGTGGCCTTGACCCGCCAGTCGGCGACGGCTGCGGCGCAGACCGCGACATCGACCGGCAGCGCGTCCTGACAAGCGGCCAGCATGTCGAGCGCGCTCTCGACATGGACGATGGAGACGCCGGCGGGTGTCGGCTCCTGTGTCGGCCCGCTGACCAGGGTCACCGCAGCGCCCAGCCGCGCCAGGGCAGCCGCGATGGCATGCCCCTGCTTGCCGGAAGAGCGGTTGGCGATGTAGCGGACGGGATCGATCGGCTCATGCGTCGGTCCGCTGGTCACCAGCGCCCGCCAGCCGCGCAGAGGGCCGAGCGCCTCCAGCGTATGGGTCGGCGACTCAGTCTTCTGGAAGAAACCCGCGATGGCGGCCAGGATCTCCATCGGCTCGCTCATCCGGCCGCTGCCGGTTTCGCCGCAGGCCATGTCGCCGACGCCGGGACCGATCCGGACGACGCCACGCTGCTCCAGCGCCGCCATGTTGGCGCGCGTCGCCGCGTGGGACCACATCATGATGTTCATGGCCGGCGCCACCATGACCGGCTTGTCGGTCGCCAGCAGGGCGGTGGTCGCCAGATCGTCGGTGATCCCCGCCGCCATCTTCGCCAGGATATTGGCGCTGGCGGGCGCCACCACGACCAGATCCGCTTCCCGCGAAAGCCGGATATGCCCCATCTCCGCTTCGTCGGTCAGCGACCACAGATCCGTGTAGACCTTCTCCTCCGACAGGGCCGCCACCGACAGCGGCGTCACGAACTTCGACCCGCCCTCGGTCAGGATGCATCGCACCTTCGCCCCGCGTTCCTTCAGCCTTCGGATCAGGTCGAGGCACTTATAGGCCGCGATCCCGCCGGAAATGATCAGCAGGATGCGCTTGCCGTCGAGGATGGGGAAATCGAACTTGGGATCGGACATGAGGGTCAGCCGGGTGCCTGCGGGAAGGGTGTGCTGGTGCTTGCGCGCATCCTGCCACCGCCGCCCTCACGGGGGAAGTGACGACGGGCACATGACGGCCTTATTGAGGTGAGATGGGCTGCCGCTCAGTCCACCGCCAGCACCAGCAGGGCCAGCACCGCCATCGTGGCCAGCCATATCGACCACATCATCCGCTGGCGCCGGCGAACGGACCCGTCGAGCAGTTCCTTCACCGTCTCGGAGTGAAGCCTGATACCGCCTTCGACGATCATGTTGGCGGCAGTCTCCGTCGCCTTCACGACCCTGGGCAGGGTGCGGAGCGCGTTCATGACGCCTTCCAGCTCGTCCACCACGCGGGCTTCGGGGCCGCGGTTTTCCCGCATCCAGTCCTCGATCAGCGGACGCGCCAACTC
>NZ_JCACHA010000618.1:0-16330 GCF_059503625.1 Skermanella sp. | reverse complement strand
ACCGCCAGGCCGGCGCCGATGAACTTAGCGGCTTCTGTTTCCATGATAAGAACCTCTCCTGTGAGACTGTGTCGGTAGACTGGTGGGGTGGTGTGGAGTGAACCCGCGGCGCGGCACCGATCCGTCAGGGATCAGTGCAGCTCCAGGGCGTCGCGGATATAAAGGCAGGTCAGGATCGTGAAAACGTAGGCTTGCAGCATTGCAACCAGGATTTCGAAACCGACCAATGCGATGTTGATGACGAGCGGCAGGATGCCGACCGTGTAGCCCAGGCCGCCCAGCGCGCCGCCGAGCAGGACCGAGAAGCCGCCGAACACCTTGAGCATCGTGTGGCCCGCCATCATGTTGGCGAACAACCGGATGGACAGGCTGACCGGACGCGACAGGTACGACAGGATCTCGATCGGGATCAGGATCGGCGCCAGCGCCATCGGCACGCCCGAGGGCATGAACAGCGAGAAGAAGTGGAAGCCGTGCTTGATCAGGCCCAGCAGGGTCACGAACACGAACACCGTCAAGGCCAGCCCGAAGGTGACGATGATGTGGCTGGTGAAGGTGAAGGTGCCGGGGACCAGGCCGATCAGGTTGCCGACCATGATGAACATGAACAGCGAGAACACGAAGGGGAAGTACTTCCGCGCATCGGGACCCGCGTTGTCGCGCACGAGGTTGGCGACGAATTCGTAGAAGAGTTCAGCCAGCGACTGCATGCGGCTCGGAACGAGCGCACGGCCGCGCATGCCGTAGACGATGAGGCCGGTGATCAGCGCTACCGTAATCACCATGTACAGCGCGGAATTGCTGAACGATGCGTCGAGGCCGCCGATGTTGATCGGCAGATACCTCTGGATTTGGAATTGGTGAAGCGGATCCACGGTCGTCCTCGTTCAGCCAAACTTGTGCGTCTGGCGCTGTTATTGTTCCGGTCCGCTCTCCGGTCCCGGCTCTTTCCGGTACCCCGGAGCGTAGCCGATGCCGTTGACGGCGCGGTAGACATTCACAATTCCGGCCCCGGCGCCAAGGAAAAACATCCCTATCAGGCCCCAGGGCGTCGTGCCCAGCCAGTTGTCGAGCAGCATGCCGCCGCCGACACCGACGATCATGGCGGCGACCATCTCGATCCCGATGCGAAAGGCCAGCCCGATGGACCGCTTGGACAGGCCGTCGTCGCCTCCGGCCACTGGAGCCGGTCCGGCACTACGTTCCCGCGCCTTCTGCAACCGGGCGTCAAGGTCGGCCAACGAAGGTGGGGGTGACTGGTCGTCGCTCATACTCGAAACCATTTCCCCCGGTTGGCCGGGCAACCGCACGAAAGCGGCGGCACCATACGGTCAGGCCAGTACCCTGTCAAGTCGCAAAACCCTTAGCCCAAGTGGTTGAATTTCTTGAATTTACTGGTCGAAACAAGGGTTTGAAAGGGGTCTGGACCCGCACTTTCATGCCGGAAGCACCCCAATGCGACACTATGTACGCAGGCTGTATGAAGGCGCCGGGAACGGTCATTGCGAGTGCATGCCGGCCTGGCCGGAGGGTCCCATCGATCCGATGGCTTCGACCGGTACGTCCACCTGTACGCTGCCCGCCTTCTCGAAGGTCAGGGTGAGAGGGAAACTGGAGCCGGCGGCCAATGCCTGCTTAAGCCCCAGCAGCATGATGTGGAAACCGCCGGGCTGGAGCCTGACGGTATCGCCGGGAGGCAGCGGGATCCCGCCTTCCACCTCGCGCATCCGCATCACGTCGCCGTCCTTGATGTGGGTGTGAAGCTCGACACGGCCGGCGACCGGAGAGGCGGCGGAAACGAGGCGATCGGGTGCGTCGCCGGTGTTGACGAGCGTGACGAACGCGCCGCCTACCTTGCCGCCGGGAGGCGTTGCCCGTGCCCAGGCTCCGTCGATCCGAAGGGTCCCTTGCGTCTGAACCGCCGCGGCGTGTACGCCGGGACCGTGCTGTGCCGATGCTGGCGAAGCGGCGGCGGCGGCAAGCAGGACGCTGACGCTCAGGGCTGCGAAAATATGACGCATGTGAGTGCTCTCCGGCTCTTCTCGTTGGAGCTTCTGGTGTCAGGACTTGATATGCGCCCGGATGCCCTGCGCCATCTTGTCCGGCGTGGTGCCATGGGCGAAGGCTTCCAGGAAGCGGCCGTCCGGGCTCATGAAGTACACGAACGACGAATGGTCCATCGTGTAGTAGCCGTCATTCTCCTTGCTCGGCGCCTTGGAATAATAGACGCGGTAGGCGCGAGCAACGGACGCGATCTGTTCCGGCGTCCCGGTCAGCCCCGCCATCCTGGGATGGAACTGCGAGACGTAACCGGCAAGCTGCGACGGAGTGTCGCGTTCCGGGTCGATGGTGATGAACATCGGCTGCACCTCGTCGGCCTGCCGGCCCAACTGGTCGAGCGCCGTCGCCATGACCTGGAGCTCCGTCGGGCAGACATCCGGGCAGAACGTGAAGCCGAAATAGATCAGCATGTAGCGGCCCCGGTAGTCGGCTTCGGTGACCGGCCGGCCGGTCTGGTCGGTCAGCGAGAAGGGGCCGCCGATCAGCGCGCCGCCCGTCTGGGTTCCGGACGACGATCCGGTCGGAAGGCTGGATATCTGCCACCAGACGATACCGGCCGCGATCAGCAGTCCGATCAGCGTGCCGATGGCGAGGCGGAGGAGACGTTGGTTCATTATCGTCAACTACAGTTGCGGAAAGCCGGATGATTCGCTGCTTGACCGGGATATCTGTTAGGGGTGAGCCTGGGATCAGGAGGACCAATCGCCGCAGCCCGGCCACAACGCCGCACTCCTTTAAGCCACCGCCCAGTGCCAGTCCACAGGGAACGGACCGCAGGGATTCGGTCACGGGGCCTGGGCCAAGAGGATCGAGAGAGGATCACGCCATGAAAATCGGAATCGTCGGGGCCGGCTTCGTCGGCAGCGCCGCGGCATACGCGATGGTGATGCGCGGAGTAGGTACGGAAATCGTGCTGGTTGACCGGAACCAGGACTTGGCCGTGGCACAGGCGGAAGACATTCATCACGCGACCCCTTTCGCATATCCCATGCCTGTCAATGCGGGCGATTATGAGGCGCTGGCCGGCTCATGCGTCGTCGTCCTGGCGGCCGGCGCCAACCAGCGCCCGGGCGAAACGCGGCTGGAGCTGCTGGAACGCAACGCCGCGGTGTTCGGCGACATCATTCCCCGCGTGCTGGCGGCCGCTCCGCAGGCGATCCTTCTGGTGGCGACCAATCCGGTCGATGTCATGACGCAGGTATCGCTGGAGATCGCGCGCCGGACCAGCCCGGACTTCCCGGTGGGCAAGGTGATCGGATCCGGCACCATCCTGGATACCGCCCGCTTCCGGGCACTGCTGGCCAAGCATCTGGGCATCTCGCCCAAATCGGTCCACGCGCATGTGCTGGGCGAGCATGGCGACAGCGAGGTGCTGCACTGGTCCGGCGCCGACGCCGGAGCCATGCCTATCTCCGACTTCGCCGATCAGGTCGGCCATCCGCTGACGGATGCGGTCCGGGCGGAGATCGATCAGGGCGTGCGGGGGGCCGCCGGCAAGATCATCAAGGGCAAGGGCGCCACCTGGTACGGCATCGGCGGTGGTCTGGCCCGGATCGTCCAGGCGATTTCCGACGACGAGCGGGCGGTGATGACCTGCTCGGTCGTCAACCCGGAGGTCGCGGGCGTCCAGAACGTCGCCCTGTCGCTGCCCAGGATCGTCGGATTGGAAGGCGTGCTTGGCACCGTTCACCCGCATCTGGACGAAGGCGAGCTGGCCGCACTCGCGCGTAGCGCCGGCATCCTGAAGGAGGCCGTGACGAAGCTGGGGATGGGGTAGGCACAGGCAGCCCGTGCGGCGGAGGTCGCGCCGCCGCACGGTGACGAATGACGTCTAAGCCAGCAGCGGCATCATCGCGGCTACCAGCGGGTGCCGTACGATGTCCTGGGTGGTCAGGCGGACGATGGCGATGTCCTCCAGCGGTTGCAGCCGGCGTACGGCTTCCTCGAGGCCGGACATGCCGGGCAGCAGGTCGGTCTGGTCGGGGTCGCCGGTGATGACCATGGTGGAATGCCAGCCCAGCCGGGTCAGCAGCATCTTGATCTGCTGGAACGTCATGTTCTGCGCTTCGTCCACGATCACGAAGCTGCGGGAGATGGTCCGGCCGCGCATATAGGCCAGCGGTGCGATTTCGACCGTCCCGTCCTTGGTCATCTGCCGCACCTGCCGGGCGCCCAGCCGGTCGGACAGCGCGTCGTAGATCGGGCGCATCCACGGGTCCATCTTCTCGTTGATGTCGCCGGGCAGGAAGCCGAGGCTTTCGCCCGCCTCGACGACGGGCCGGGTGATGACGATTCGTGAAACGCGCCCGGCGTTCATCGCCTCCACCGCCTTGGTGACGGCGAGATAGGTCTTGCCGGTACCGGCGGGGCCGACCGCCAGTGTCATGGAATGGGTGTCGATGGCCGTCATCAGCGCTTCCTGATTGGCGGTCCGGGGCTTGACCGTCTTCAGGTAGCTCTGGTCGCGGAAAGCGTCGCCGTCAGCATCGGGCAGCGCCACGATGCGGGCCGAGGATGCGGTGCGTTTTGCCATGGAACGTCGTCCTTTCCCTTCACTGGTGTCCTGATCGAGCGGGTCCCACAATTTGTTCGTCTCTATGGGGGCTCTCATCGATCAACTCCTCTGCCGAACCGGCGATGGACCATGTCGTTCTCCTGAATCGTTGGAACACGGCTTCGGTGAAACGGGGTGGTACAGGCGACTGGAGGTTAAGTATCCGGGCACAAAAAAACCTCCCCGGGGGGAGGTGCGGACATCGGCGCTGGTGACTGGAACTAAGCGTACGGAAACGAGGCGGCAGGGAGGGATGCGGGGGCCGCTGTCCGGATCGTGAATGCGTCTCGACGGGTCTGACAAGTTTCGCTTTCCTGTCCTCGGTGACTGCCGCTCGTAACAAGAAGGATAACGAGGCAATTCTCCTTTTGTCCCGAGATTTCGGGGGATGAATAAAAAATTCATTCAGTTGTTGCGAACTGTCCGCATCGCAGGTGCGAACGCGGCTTCGGCATGGCGCAATTGCCGGGGATTGCTTATGCTGAATGGCCGATCTTCGACGGAGAATACTATGGCGAACAGGTTCACCTCGATCTGGAACGAGAAGAAATCCGCCGTCAAAGCAGTACGTCCGGCGGGGAGGGCAGGCGTCGCGACCGGTACGGCCGACAGCGAGAGCGGCGAGGAGGGCGACGACTCGGCGGCGCGGTCTCTGCGCGCGCTGAAGGTTATGCTCGACCGTGGGTTGATGACGCAGGCCGAATACGACGAGAGGAAGGCTGCCATCACCGGAATCAGTCCTCAGTGATCCCTTCGCAGTCGGAGCAGGCTGCCGGAGTCGTTTAAAGACTTTGCCAAGGCATCTTCGTGCCGTTACCATAGTTTGTAGCTTTTCCGGCACAGACCTCAACAAATTGGACCTCGACCAGATTTGGGGACGGGGGCAGGGGTGGTTGTTGGAATATCCGTGGGTTATGGTTAACTAGACGCTTGCACTTCGGGGCCATGGCTCGCTAGAAGGAGTAGCCATTTTCTCGATTTTGGAAGGTCGCCGGATTTTCAACAGGGATGGCCGGAGCATGGGGCGGCGGATGCTGCTGCCGCCCGCGGGGCGGCGGACATCATGGATAGGCGGTAGGGGTTTGTGAGAAGCACCAGTCAGATTTCCGAGCGCGACGCGCCGTTCCAGCTCCGGGGCAACAACTTCACCGTGATGGTGCTGAAGTTGGTGGCGCCGGACGACCCGTCGTTTTTCCCCCAACTGCTCAGCAAGATCCGTCAGGCGCCTAATTTCTTCAAGAATGCGCCGGTGGTGCTCGACCTTGAGGAACTGGACGAGAGTGCCGGGCCGGCCGATTTCATCGATTTCGTCGTCACCCTGCGCCAGCACAGCCTGATCCCGGTCGGCATCCAGGGCGGCACGACCGCCCAGCAGAACGCGGCGTTCGAGGCCGGGCTGACGATCATGCCGACCGGCCGTCCCAGCCGCGAGCCGGAACGCGAGTTCCAGCGGCCGGCTCCGGGCCGCGCGCCGACCGACCCGCTGCCGCCCCGTACGCCGTCGCCGATCGGCGAGGCGCCGCCGGCGCCGGACTTCCAGAAGACGACGATGATCATCACCGAGCCGGTGCGTTCGGGCCGTCAGATCTACGCCGCGCGCGGCGACCTGATCGTGATGGGGCCGGTCAGCGCCGGGGCGGAACTTCTGGCGGACGGCAATATCCACGTCTACAGTTCGCTGCGCGGACGCGCGCTGGCGGGCATTTCCGGCGACACCAACGCCCGCATCTTCTGCCACAGCCTGGAAGCCGAACTGGTGTCGATCGCCGGTCTGTACCGGGTCAGCGAGGACCTGGACGCGTCGGTGTTCAAGAAGCAGGTGCACATATATCTGGACGACGGATATCTTCGCATGGACCCGTTGTCATGAGCCGCAGCAATCGTAGCAATCTATCAACTTCGAAGAGTGGAGAGGCTTCCTTGGCCAAGGTAATCGTGATGACATCGGGCAAGGGCGGCGTGGGCAAGACCACGTCGAGCGCTGCCTTCGCCACTGGACTGGCGCTGCGCGGGTTCAAGACCGTCGTCATCGACTTCGACGTTGGTCTGCGCAACCTCGACCTGATCATGGGCTGCGAGCGCCGCGTGGTGTTCGACTTCGTGAACGTGATCAACGGCGAGGCGAAGCTGAACCAGGCGCTGATCAAGGACAAGCGGGTCGAGAACCTCTTCATCCTGCCGACCAGCCAGACCCGCGACAAGGACGCGCTGACCAAGGAAGGCGTCGAGAAGATCCTGGACGAGTTGAAGAAGGACTTCGACTACATCCTGTGCGACAGCCCGGCCGGCATCGAGAAGGGCGCCCTGATGGCGCTGTACTTCGCCGACCACGCGATCATCGTGACCAACCCGGAAGTGTCGTCGGTCCGCGACAGCGACCGCATCCTGGGCGTGCTGGCGTCCAAGTCCCGCCGGGCGGAACTGAACCAGGAGCCGGTGCAGGAGCACCTGCTGCTGACCCGCTACGATCCGGAGCGCGTCGAGCGCGGCGACATGCTGAAGGTCGACGACGTGCTGGAGATCCTGGCGATCCCTCTGCTCGGCGTCGTTCCGGAAAGCACCGCCGTCCTGCGCGCGTCCAACATCGGCATGCCGGTCACGCTCGACGAGAAGAGCAACGCCAATCAGGCCTATACCGATGCGGTTGCGCGGTTCCTGGGTGAGACGGTCGAGCATCGCTTCATGAAGCCGGAGAAGAAGGGCTTCCTGGACCGCCTCCTGCGGAGGACTGCATGAGCATCTTCAACTTCTTCCGGCAGGCTCCCCGCAAATCCGTCGCCGAGGAGGCCAAGGAACGCCTCCAGATCGTGCTGGCGCATGAGCGGGCCGCCGGGTCGAGCCCCGATTACCTGCCGATCCTCCAGCGTGAACTGCTGGCCGTGATCGCCAAGTATGTGCAGATCGACGAGAAGAAGGTTGAAGTGAGCTTCGAGCGGGGCGGAGACTATTCGACGCTCGAAGTGAACATCGAGCTGCCGCCGCCGTCGCCGGACAAGGGGGTCCGTACGCGCGGCACCGCCACCAACACCGCCGGCGGCGATGCGGCATCCGCTGCGAAGGCCGCCACGGCGGCGAAGCGGGCCTGAGGCGGTTGCGTTGTAAGGCTTTGCGGTACGCGCCGGCCGGATAGATCCGGCCGGTTCGAGCTATTTGTTATTAAAGTTCAAACAGCGACGTTGTCGATCAGCCGCGTCCGACCGACGAAGGCGGCGGCCAGCACCCGCGCCGGACGGTCCGCGACCTCCAGCGGCTTCAGCGATGCGGCGTCGCAGACGGCGAGATAGTCGATGCGGTCGAAGCCGGCCAGCCGCAACTCCTCCAATCCCCACTCGATCTCGGTCAGGCAGCGTTCCGGCGCTTCCGCGATCCGGGCGGCCATGGCGAACAGCACCCGGTTTAGCTGCCGTGCGACGGCAAGCTGTTCCGGCGTCAGATAGGCGTTGCGGGACGACAGGGCCAGGCCGGTCTCGTCCCGCACCGTTTCCGCACCCTCGATCAGCACGGGGACGTTGAGATCGCGGACCATCCTGCGGATGACCTGAAGCTGCTGATAGTCCTTCTGACCGAACACCGCCACGTCGGGCAGGCATTGCAGCAGCAGCTTGGATACCACCGTCGCGACGCCGTCGAAATGGCTGGGACGCAACGGACCGCACAAGCCATCCGTCAGCCCCGCCACATGGACCGTGGTGGAGAAGCCGTCGGGATAGATTTCGCCCACATCGGGAGCGTAGAGCAGGTCGGCCCCGACGGTCGCCAGCTTGGCGGCGTCGGCGGCTTCCTGACGCGGGTATTTCGAGAAATCCTCGTTCGGCCCGAACTGGGTCGGGTTGACGAAGACGCTGACCACGACATGGTTGGCGCCCTGCCGGCGCGCCGCTTCCACGAGGCTCAGATGGCCTTCGTGGAGAGCGCCCATGGTCGGGACGAGGCCGACCTTGTCCCCGGCGGCCCGCCAGCGGGCAACGCGGGCACGGAGGTCGGCAACGGTCCGGACTACCGACAGGTTCTCAGGCATTTGGGGTGTTCCCGCTCGGCTTGGGGGCGAAGACGTGCTCGGGGCCGGGGAAACGGCGTGCCCTCACATCTTCGGCATAGGCTTGGGCCGCTTGCCCGATCTGGGCGCCCAAGTCGGCGTAGCGCTTGACGAATTTCGGCGTGAAGTCGTTGAACAGGCCGACGATGTCCTCGGTGACCAGGATCTGGCCGTCGCAGGCCGGCGATCCGCCGATGCCGATCGTCGGCACCGACAGGTCGGCGGTCAACTGGCGGGCCAGCGTCTCGACCGTGCCCTCGATCACGATTGCGAAGGCGCCGGCTTCCGCGATGGCGAAGGCGCCGGTCGCGATTGCGTTGCCCTCCTGGCCGCTGCGGCCGCGTGCCCGGTAGCCGCCCAGGACATTGACCGACTGGGGGGTGAGGCCGACATGGCCGAGCACGGGAATGCCGCGGTGGACGAGGAACTCGACCGTGGGCGCCATCTCGGCGCCGCCTTCCAGCTTGACCGCCGCACACCCCGTCTCCGCCATTACCCGCGCCGCCGAGCGGAACGCCGCTTCGGGCGATTCCTGGTAGCTCCCGAACGGCAGGTCGACGACGACGCAGGCATGGCTGCTGCCGCGCACCACGGCGGCGCCATGGGCGATCATCATGTCGAGCGTGACTGGCAGCGTGCTGTCCATGCCGTAGAGCACCATGCCGAGGCTGTCTCCTACCAGCAGCATGTCCACATGGGGATCGAGCTGGCGGGCCATGGGCGTGGTATAGGCGGTCAGCGACACGATGGGCGTTCCGCCCTTGCGCGCGGTCAATTCCGGAACGGTGACGCGCCGCCGGCTGTCCTGGACACTCATGTCTGGCTTCCCCTTGGTGGCACGGGTTGCTTTTCGTGCGCCTAGATATAATGCCGGGGACGCCGCGTCACGATGAATGCAGGCTTGTGGCAAAAATTGATCGTAAAATCCCGCGATCCGAAATCGCGGCTGGTTTAGCGAATCGATCATTCTCGATCGAAGTAAGCACCGGGTAGATCATTAATAGTCGGGAGTACCCCTCCGAAGGCCGATAAACTTTCCGGCAAAAGCTCAGCATCATCGCCAATCACCGGCAGCCGGGCGCTGACGGAAGGCAATCGTGCGTGGGGTATCGTCATGACAATAGCTCAACCGGTGGGCAGCCGCTTTGCGGGCCTTGAGTTCGGACGCGGTATCGCCGCCCTGTTGATCACGCTGTTCTATGCCACCGGCTTCTACGAGAAGTATTTCGGCGTCAGCGTATTCGGCAACCCGTTCCGGGGCGGCCATGCCGGGTTCGAGTATTTCTTCGTGCTGGCGGGCTTCTTCATCTACACCGCGCATGCCTCCGATATCGGGCGTCCGGGCCGGCTCGGATCGTTCGCCTATCGAAGGGCGATCCACATCTACCCGATGTACTGGCTGGTCGTCGGCCTGCTGGCCGCCGCGATGCTGACGGTGCCGAGCCTGGGGGCCGAAAAGGGCATCACGCCGGGCAAGGCGCTGCTCGACTTCCTGATGATCCCGCGAGACGGATCGCTGGTCCTGCCTCCCGCCTGGGCGTTGCAGCGGGAGATGGTCTTCTATTTCGCCTTCGCGCTGCTGCTGCTGGTGCCCCGGCTGGGCATGGCCGTGTTCGTCGTCTGGCAGGCTGCCATCCTGCTCAATACCGCCAGTCCCTTCGCCGACGGTGCCGTTGCGGAAGTAGCGCTGGATATCACCAATATCGGCTTCGCCTTCGGCATGATCGGCGCCCATCTGGTGATGAAGGACCGCATTCCGGCTCCCCGGTTGCTGGCGCTGCTCGGTCTGGCTGGCTTCGCCGCCGGGATGATCGCCGAGTGGTACTATGTGGACACCGTTCCGATGCGGGCGCCCGTGTTCGGCGAGACCATCGAAAAGACCTACTATAATGTCTGCGCCGCCATCACGATTCCGGCGCTGGCTGCGTGGGAGCAGCGTTCGGCATGGCGAATTCCGCGCTTCCTGACCGTTTTCGGGGGAGCGGCCTATATGCTGTTCCTGATCAACCAGCCAGTCACTTCAGTGGTGGTCAAGCTGCTGGCAAACCCTGCGGTGAAGCCGATGCTGACGGCGGAAATCGCCTATAGCATCAACATCGCCATCACCGTCGTCCTGGCGGTCGCCCTGCACCTGATCGTCGAGAAACCGTTGCTGTCACGGCTGAGCGCCGCGAAGGCGAATCGGCCGCCGTCGGGGGCCGTCGTCAGGGCCGGCACCTGACCGGATACGTAATCCTCCCCTTTTCGCCGGAACTTGTGTCAGCATGGTCCCGCCTATCCGAATAGGGAGTGGACGATGTTTCTGGATGAGACGGCGTCGATTGGCCGGAACCCGCCCCGGCTTGGGTATGGTGTGGCGGTGACGGATGTGGACGGCGACGGGGCGTTCGAGTTCGTCGTCGCCGGTTATGGTTGCGCCAACCTCGTGCTCAAGTGGGACGGACGCCGGCTGGTCGATATCGCCGGCGAGGTCCTGGCGGATGCCCGGCGCAACGCCATCGGGCTCTGTGCTGCGGATGCCGACGGCGACGGGCGGGAAGAGCTTTATTTCCTCAACTCCGAGAGTTTCAGCGGACCCAAGCAGTTCGGCGACCGGATGTTCGCCTGTTTCGGACATCGCTGGCTGGACCTGTTCGGCCAGCCGGAGAACTTCGCGGCGATCAACCAGACGGCGGGCCGCTCGGTCGCGTGCATCGACAGGGCGGGCACCGGGAAATACGGCTTCGTGGTCGCCAACCACGGCGGGCGGTTCCGGCTCTACGAGTTCGACCGGCGGGGCAGGGTGTCGGACGTGGCGGAGGAAGCGGGCATCGACCTGCCGGCGGCGGGCCGGGCGCTGGTCAGCCTGCCGCTGGTTTCGGACCGCATGGATATCTTCGCCGCCAACGAGCACGGACCGAACTTCCTGTTCCGCAATACCGGCGACGGCACCTTCGAAGAGATCGCGGCGGAATGGGGCATCGCCGATCCTGGCAACAATGGGCGCGGCATCGCCGTGCTGGATGCCGACGGCGACGGGCTGTTCGATCTCGTCTACGGCAACTGGGAAGGGCCGCACCGGCTCTTTCTCCAGAAGGCGGGCCGCGGCTTCGCCGATGCGGCGCCGGAGGAAATGTCGGAGCCGTCGCGAGTCCGCACCGTCATCGCCGCCGACTTCGACAACGACGGGTACGAGGAAATCTTCTTCAACAATATCGGGCAGCCGAACCGGCTGTTCGCCTGGTCGCACGAGCGCTGGACCGAGGTCGAGATCGGCGATGCCGAGGAGCCCCATGGACTGGGCACCGGGGCGGCGGTCGCCGATATCGATGGCGACGGCAGGCTGGAGCTATTGATTTCCCACGGTGAATCGGCGCCGCAGCCGCTCGGATTCTACCGGCCTTATCCGAACGACAATGCCTGGCTGCGGGTGATGCCGCTGACTGCCGCGGGTGCTCCGGCGCGCGGGGCCGTCGTGACCTGCACGGCGAAGGGGCGGACCCAGCGGCGCGCGATCTGCGCCGGCAGCGGCTATCTCTGCCAGATGGAGCCGGTGGCCCATTTCGGGCTGGGGACCGTTCACTCGGTCGAGCGGGTCGAGGTGCGCTGGCCGGACGGGACGGTGCGGACTGTCGAGCACCCGCACGTCAACCGTGTGCTGCGGGTCGAGCATCCGGGCCGCTGACGGCTTGGCTGCTCTGCGGCGGTTGGCGCTGGTCACCGCCGCGTATTGGATTAGACTGTAACTATCGATCCGACGCCTACTGTTCGATGCCCGCCCTTCGATGCCTATGGAGAAGATCTTGGCCATTGCCCATCCTTACCTGCTCTTCCTCGGCGATGCGCCCGACCCGCTTTCCGCCAAGACCGCCGATGGCGTCGCCCGCTGGCGCCGCGACTGGTGCGTCGGCCAGTTGCGCCTGGACGGCTACAAGGCCGATCTCGGCCTGCCCGACAAGAGCCTGGAGGAGGCGGCGGCCGAGGGGGCGAAGACCCTGATCATCGGCGTCGCCAACCGGGGCGGCCGCTTCGCGCCGAGCTGGCAGGAAACCATGCTGAAGGCGCTGGACCTGGGCATGGACATCGCCAGCGGCCTGCACAACAAGGTGTCGGACATCAAGCCGGTGGCGGAGAAGGCTTCGGCGCTCGGCCGTTCGCTGTTCGACGTGCGCCACCCGACGCGGGAGTTCGACATCGGCACCGGCGAGCGCCGGCCGGGCAAGCGGCTGCTGGCGGTCGGGACCGACTGTTCGATCGGCAAGATGTTCACCGCTCTGGCGCTGGAGAAGGAAATGCGGGCGCGCGGCTTCAAGGCCGATTTCCGCGCTACCGGCCAGACCGGCATCCTGATCGCGGGAGACGGCGTGTCGATCGACGCCGTGGTGTCGGATTTCGTGTCCGGTGCGGTCGAGTTCCTGGCTCCCGCCAACGACGAGGACCATTGGGACGTCGTGGAAGGGCAGGCGTCGCTGCTGCACCCGAGCTATGCCGGCGTGACGCTGGGGCTGGTCCACGGATCGCAGCCCGACGTGATGGTGATGTGCCACGAACCGACCCGCCCGCATATGCGCGGGCTGCCCAACCGCAAGGTGCCGGACTTGAAGGACTGCATCGCGGTCCATGAGGCGGCGGCGCGGGTGACCAATCCCAACGCCAAGGTGATCGGCTTCAGCATCAACACGGCGGCGATGGACGACGCTGCCGCCGCCAAGTACCTGAAGGAGCTGTCCGACCGCTTCGGCATGCCGGCGGTCGATCCCGTCCGTGGCGGAGTGGCCCCGATCGTAGACCTGCTGGGTTGATGCAATGGCAGCCGTTTCAGCGAAACGCACCCTGACCGTCCGCCGCGAGGTCTTCCCGATCCAGGGCACCTTCCGCATCTCGCGCGGGGCCAAGACGGAAGCCCATGTCGTCGTCGCCGAGATCGAGGACGGCGGAGTCGTCGGGCGCGGCGAGTGCGTGCCCTATGCCCGCTACGGCGAAAGCATCGACGGCGTCGTCGAGCAGATCGAGAGCGTAGCGGCCGCCATCGGCGCCGGGATGGAGCAGGAGGAACTGCTGTCCGCCCTGCCGGCGGGCGCCGCCCGCAACGCGGTGGACTGCGCGCTTTGGGATCTGGCCTGCAAGCTGACCGGGCAGCCGATATGGGAAGTCGCCGACTTGGACGCTCCGCTGGAGCCGGTCGTCACCGCCTATACCCTCAGCCTGGATACCGTCGAGAACATGGCCGCCGCCGCACGGGCATCGTCGCGCCGTCCGCTGCTCAAGCTGAAGCTGACGGGCGACGGCGATCTGGAGCGGGTCCGGGCGGTGCGGGAGAACGCGCCGGACGCCCGGCTGATCGTGGACGCCAACGAGGGGTGGACGGTCGAACACCTGAAGCGCTTCGGCGACGCCTTCGCCGGGCTGAGGGTCGAGCTGATCGAGCAGCCGCTGCCGGCGGGGCAGGACGACGCCCTGTTCGGCGTCGAGTGCCCGGTGCCGCTGGGTGCCGACGAGTCCTGCCATGACCGGAGCACGCTGGACGAGCTTCGCGGCAAGTATCAGGTGGTCAACATCAAGCTCGACAAGACCGGCGGGTTGACGGAAGCGCTGCGGTTGAAGGCGGATGCCGAGGATGCCGGCTTCCGCATCATGGTCGGCTGCATGCTGGCGACCTCGCTCGCCATGGCTCCCGGCGTGGTGATCGCGCAGGGCGCCGATCTGGTCGATCTGGACGGGCCGCTGTGGCTTGCCAGGGACCGCAATCCCGGGCTGAGATACGAGGGCGAAACCGTCTATCCGCCGGAGGCAGCGCTATGGGGGTGAGCAAGCCCATCGTGAGCAAACCTGCCGTGACGAGGGGCGACCTGGAGCGGCGCATCGATCAGGCCATGGGCCGGACCAAGGCCGATCTGGTGATCAAGAACACGCGCTTTCTCAATGTCGTGACCGGGGAGATCGCCGAGGGCGACATCGCCGTATGCGGTGACCTCATCGTCGGCACCTATGAGAGCTATGACGGCGACACCGTGATCGACGGACGCGACCGGATCGCCGTTCCAGGCTTCATCGACACCCATGTCCATTGCGAGAGCACGCTGGTCTCGCCTTTCGAGTTCGACCGCTGCGTCCTGCCGCGCGGCACGACGACGGCGATCTGCGACCCTCACGAGATCTGCAATGTCCTGGGTGAGGAGGGGCTGAAATACTTCCTCGACAGCTCCGTCGGGCTGGCGATGGACCTGCGGGTGCAGTTGTCCTCCTGCGTGCCGGCGACCGAGCTTGAGACTTCGGGCGCGCGGCTGGAAGCCGCCGATCTCGTGCGTCACCGCGATCATCCCCAGGTGATCGGGCTGGCGGAGTTCATGAACTTCCCCGGCGTGCTGCACAAGGACCCTGGAGTGCTCGACAAGCTGGCGGCGTTCCAGGGCGGCCATATCGACGGGCATAGCCCGCTGGTCAGCGGCTACGACCTGAACGCCTATCTGTCGTGCGGCATCAAGAACTGCCACGAGACGACCGGAGTCGAGGAGGCGCGGGAGAAGCTGCGGAAGGGTATGCAGGTGCTGATCCGGGACGGCAGCGTGTCGAAGGACGTCAATACGCTGGCCCCTATCATCGATGCGATGACGTCGCCGTTCCTGGGCTTCTGCACCGACGACCGCAACCCGCTCGACATCGCCGAGGAAGGCCATATCGACCACCTGATCCGGCGCTCGATTGCCGTGGGCGCTCCGGTCGAGTCGGTCTACCGGGCCGCCACGTGGTCGGCGGCGCGCGGTTTCGGGCTGACCGACCGGGGGCTGATAGCGCCGGGATTCCGCGCCGATATCGTACTGCTCGACGATCTGGCCGACTGCCGTGTCAACTCGGTGATCCGCAGCGGCCGGCTTGTCGGGCCGGAGAGTTTCGAAGGGCGGTCGACGGTGGCGCCGGTTGGCCTGAATTCGCTCAAGCTGGACCCGGTCACGCCCGATATCTTCCGTGTCGCCTCGAACGGTCCGTCCGGGCCGGTGATCGGGCTGATCCCCGGCAAGATCCTGACCGAGCACCTGACGGAGAGCCTGCCGTATCGCAACGGCGAGCGTCACCCCGACCCGCAGGCCGATATCCTCAAGGTCTGCGTGCTCAGCCGCCACGGCACCAACCGCAATGTCGGGCGCGGCTTCGTGAAAGGCTTCGGCCTGAAGCGCGGCGCGCTGGCGTCCAGCGTCGGCCATGACAGCCACAACGTTATCGTGGTCGGAGCTGACGATGCCGACATGGCGGTTGCGGTCAACCGGCTGATCGAACTCCAGGGCGGCTTCGTATCCGTCCTGGACGGCAACGTGACGGGAGAACTCGCCCTGCCGCTAGCCGGCCTGATCAGCGACCGCAGCTTCGAGGAGGTCGAGCACCAGTTGATTGCCTCACGGTCCGCCGTCCGCGCGATGGGCTGCCCGCTGGCCGAACCGTTCCTCCAACTGGCCTTCCTGCCGCTGCCGGTGATCCCACACCTGAAGATCACCGACATGGGTCTGGTGGACGTGGACCGGTTCGAACTGATCCCGGCATAAGGCTGAGGGCAGACATTAAGAGCGCGATGTGATACCAAAGGCCGAAGAAGTTGACCGGTGAAGACGCTGCTGCCGTAGGTCGGTCTAGAGCCAATACCGTTCAGGAGGATTTTCCATAAATCGGTTTTGGCCTGTGATGGCAGGAGAGGGCGGCTTGTTGAA
>NZ_JCACHA010000617.1:0-16415 GCF_059503625.1 Skermanella sp. | reverse complement strand
GGCGAGCACTTCGGCCCTGTTCCGGCGCCCAACCAAGCTGTTTCAGGACAGCGTGGCCGCCGGCGGCGAGGGACTTCGCATCCTTCGCCTGACGGGCGCCATCCCGATCGACGGCGGCTTTCCGATCATCGTGGAAGGCAAGCTTATCGGCGCCATCGGCATCTCGGGCGGCAGCGGGTCGCAGGATGGTGAGGTTGCCCAAGCGGGTGCCGTCGCCGCCAGCAGCCCCGCAGGCGCAAGCGCGTCGCCGCAGTAAGTTCCTCCGCGTGAGCTGGCGAGACAAGGGGGCAATCCGATTCAAGCATCCAGATCCCCCTTGTCCTTCCACTGAAGCCCCGGCCCACTGAAGCCCCGGCCCACTGAAGCCCCGGCCCACTGAAGCTCCAGCCCCTCTTGGCCTGCTGGCCACATGGGAACCGCTTGCCATGGCCGGGGCGGATGGCCGCAGGACGGCGGGGTGTCCGGGCATGCTACTGTTTCGCTCCGGTTCCAGCAGCGGGAGTGATCGATGAGGCTCTACATGACGCCCGGTTCGTGTTCGACCGGGATTCACATCCTGCTGGAGGAGATCGACAATCCCTTCGAGGCGGCGATCGTCAACCTGCCGGCGGGCGACCAGTTCAAGCCCGACTATGTCGCGATGAACCCGAAATCGACCATCCCGACGCTGCTTCGCGACGACGGGACGGCGCTGACGGAGTTTCAGGCCATCGCCTACTGGCTGGCGCGCACCAACCCCAGGGCGAAGCTGATGCCGGGCGATCCCGACGGCGACGCGGCAGTGATGGAGGTGATGGACTACGTCGTCGGCACGATCCACATGCAGGGCTTCGCGCGGATCTTCACCACATCCGCCTTCACGGCGGATGAAGCGGCCTTCGACGCGGTAAAGGCACGCGGCCGGGAGATCGCGGTCAAGGGGCTCGGGCTGATGGATGCGGTGCTGGAGGGCAAGGATTACGTCGCCGGGGCCTTCTCCATCGCCGACGCCGCCCTGTTCTATGTCGAGTTCTGGGCCGACAAGACCGGCATCGGCCTGCCGGCTAACTGTCTGGCGCACTACAGGCGGATGCGGGAACGGCCGGCGGTCCACCGCGTGCTGAGGGAGGAAGGATACCGCTGACGGCCCGTTCCGGCAGGCGAGGAACCGGAAGCCGGTAACATGCGAAGGTTTCGGCTGTTGGTGATGGGTTGAGCACTCAGTTGGAAAGATCACACCATGGCCGCCAATAAGCCGGAAGACCTTCAGCCGGAAGACCGGGAAATCGACAGCTACGTCAGCGAGAAGGAAGAGGAAGGCCGCCGGATCAACGAGGGCAAGGCGCATACGCCGGACGAGCCCGAGAGCCGGACTTTCAAGGGGATGCAGGCGACCCGTGCGGTGATGCGGGATGCCGACCGGGACGTTCCGCCCGACGCGGAGGGACAGGAGCGCTCCGGCCATATCGAACAGACCATCACGCCGGACGGCGGAACGCAGACGCGCTAAGACGGCGCGACGAGGTGGCGGAGCGTTGGGGATGGTTGGGACGCTCCGCCGGTCGTATTTACTCGCTCAGGCGCTTAGGCGAAGACCATGCCGCCGTCCACCAGAAGGGATTGGCCGGTCATGAAGTCGCTGTCGGCGGACGCCAGGAAGCGGGCGACGCCGACGAGATCCTGGGGCGTGGAAGGCCGGCCGAGCACGGCAATGCCGGCGAAGGTGTCGAAGGCCTCGTTCTCCCGCGACGTCAGGCCGTGCTCGCGGAAGCCGCCGTCGATCACCTTCCACATATCGGTCGCGACGACGCCGGGGCAGATCGCGTTGACGTTGATGCGGTCCTTGCCGAAGGCGCGGGCGGCAGCCTGGGTCAGGGCCACGACGGCGAACTTGCTGGCGGAGTAATGGGCCAGCGGCTCGTAGCCCTGCTTGCCGGCTATCGACGCCGTGTTGACGATCTTGCCGCTGCCGCCTTGGGCCTGCATCCGGCGGATAGCTTCCTGCATGCAGATCATCACGCCGAGCGCGTTGACATCGTTGACGAAGTGCCAGTCGTCCTCGGTTATGTCGAGGAACGGCTTGGTCTGGGCGACGCCGGCGTTGTTGAAGATCACGTCGAGCCGGCCATGCTCCTGCACTGCCCGGTCAATCATGGCGCGGACGCTTTCACGCTGGCGGACATCGGCCGCGACGCCGATCGCGGCGCCGCCGGCGCCGCGGATCTCGGCCGCGACCTTTTCGGCGGCTTCTCCGGACAGGTCGGCGACGGTAAGGCGGGCTCCGTCGGCGGCGAGGCCGCGCGCGATTTCCGCGCCGATCCCGCGTCCGGCGCCGGTTACGACGATGCTCTTGTTTTCAATGTTCGTTGGCATGGCTTTTCCTCCTTGTGCCATGCCGGCGGAGCAAACATCGGGCCAATGACTGAATAAGGTGCGACATCCATTCATTACAGGATGTTACGGTCCTAGACCGCTGTTGTGAGGATGTGTCATGGCGGTGACGAATGCTACAAGCGTCGCGGCCCGATGCTACGACTGTAGCGCAGGCCGAGAGCTTTCCTCCGCGGGAGCTTCAAGCTCCTCCTCTTTCTCTTCCCTGGCCTCGGCATCGTTCTTCGGTTCCTTGCGGGGACCGCCGGTTTCCATCTCGACCTCGATGCTGAGGCGCTGGAAGATGCCGAGGCCGACGATCAGGGCGACGCCGACGAACATCAGCAGGGTCGGACAGAGCATCATGCTCATGTCCTGCTTGGCGGCCTCGAAGACGGCGACCAGCGCTTCCAGGAAGACCGCTATCGCTATCGTGGAGATGAACTTGGTCAGGCTGCGGCGGGCTTCGCCGGCGTGGCGCAGTTCCCGCGCCCGGATCGCCTCCTCCTCCAGCAGGTATTTGCCGACGTCGAAGACAGCTATCGAGATGATCGTGTAGCCGACCGCTTCCAGCAGGATCGAATCGATGTTCTCCGCCGACTGGCCGATGGCGGAAACGACGCCCCAGCCGGCGTAGCTGATCAGCGCGCCTGCCAGCAGGATCAGGAAGATGCTGGCGAAGCCGAACACCAGCCGGCGTAGCTGATCAGCGCGCCTGCCAGCAGGATCAGGAAGATGCTGGCGAAGCCGAACACCAGCCGCGCTACGAGATCGAGCAGGCGCATGTCAGCGGCTCCCTCGGGGAGCGGGCGGCGGGAGCTGGGTCGGCTTCGGCATCGTCACGGCGTTTTCTCCAAATAGGGGGCAGGTCCTTCGCATTGGTGGTGCATGAACACGCGATGGGGCGAAACGGGTCAAAACGCGCTGGCGCAGCCCATTAATGGAGACGAAGCATCCCGGCGAACATCTGGGCGAACCGTGGGGGAGATATCGTTCATGTCCTGGTCGTTTCCGATCGGCTCCGTGAAGGGGACCGTGATCCGGATCCACATGACCTTCCTGCTTTTCCTGATCTGGATCGGCGGTGCGCATTATGCGCAGGGCGGACCGGAGGCGGCGATGCAGGGGGTTCTGTTCATCGTCCTGCTGTTCGCCTGCGTGCTGCTGCACGAGTTCGGCCATGTCTTCGCGGCGCGCAGATACGGCGTGCAGACGCCGGACATCACGCTGCTGCCGATCGGCGGCGTGGCGCGGCTGGAGCGGATTCCGGAGAAGCCGTCGCAGGAGCTGGTGGTGGCGCTGGCCGGTCCCGCCGTCAATGTCGTGATCGCGGCGCTGCTGTTCCTGGCGATCGGCGGGATGCCGTCGGCGGAAAGCATGGAGGTCGACAATCCGGGGGTCGGGCTGCTGGCGCGGCTAGCCTCGGTCAATGTGTTCCTGGTGCTGTTCAACTTGATCCCGGCTTTTCCGATGGACGGCGGGCGGGCGCTCCGGGCGCTGCTGGCGACGCGGATGGGATACGGGCGGGCGACCCAGATCGCGGCTTCCATCGGTCAGGCGGTGGCTTTCGCGCTGGGCCTGCTGGGGCTGTTCGGCAACCCGCTGCTGATCTTCATAGCACTGTTCGTGTATCTGGCGGCGTCGTCGGAGGCCCATGCGGTGCAGCTTCGGGAGGTGTCGCGCGGGATGATCGCCGGAGACGCGATGATCACCCGGTTCGAAAGCCTGTCGCCGTCGAGCGTGGTGGAGGATGCCGTACAGGCGCTGATCCACACGACGCAGCACGAATTCCCCGTGGTGGACGGGGGCGGAAAGCTGCGCGGGGTGCTGACCCGAGACGACATGATCAAGGCGCTGCGGGAACGCGGCCCGGATACGCCCGTGCTGGAGGTGATGCGGTCGGACATCCCGGTGATCGAGGACAAGCGCAACCTGGACGAGGCGTTGCGGCTGATGCAGGAACAGGGGCTGCCCGCCGTCGGCATTACGAACCGGGAGGGCCGGTTGCTGGGGCTGATAACGCCGGAGAATATCGGCGAGATGATGATGGTGCAGGCCGCCCGCCCGGACCGGCGTCCGCCGGGATCTCCCTGGCGGACGACCGGAGGGGGGACGGGAGGAGCGCCGACGGACCGGACGGCTTAGAGTTGCGAGCCTGGGATCAGCGCTCGACCTTGTCGGCGGTGTCGTGCGGGCTGCTCGGCGGCGTCCCTCCGACGCCGAGGCCGGTGGTGCCGGAAACGGCGCCGTCGTTGTTCTCGGGACCGGGGGTGCCGGGAGTTCCGGTCGTGGTCGAGCCGGAGCCCTGCGCGCCTTCCATCCGGGAACGGCCGGCTCCGGTCGCCGCAAGGCCGGCTTCCTCGGAGACGGCCTGATTGCCGAGGATCGAGGTCTCGCGCTGCGAAACGACGCCCTGGGCGCGGTCTTCCTTGCTGACCTTGACCTCACGGCCGGGATCCTCGGTCGGTGCGTCGCGGCCGGTGGTGGCGGTGTTGTTCTCGTCTGCCATGGGACCTCTCCCGCTGCTATTGGTCTGAAGACTGTTTTTCCCAACAGCACGCGTGGGGAGGGGTTCCTGGTCACGGGGAGGCCGCTCCGCGCTGCTCATGGAACACCCGGTCTTCGGGCAAGCCGGCTTTGGCCGCGGCGGCGCGGACCGCTTCGACCATTCCCGGCGAGCCGCAGACATAGATGTCGGGGAGCGGGTCGCCCTGTCGGCGGAGGGTTTGCAGGGAACCGGCCAGCGTATCGACGACCGAGCCGGCGGTCCCTGTCCATGCGGGGTCGGCGCCGGCCACGGTGCGGGTGATCTCCAGGCCCGGCATCTGCGATTGAAGCGCCGTCAGCTCGGCGTCGCAGACCTGCTCGTCGCGCTGCCAGGTGCCGTAGAACAGCCGGGCCGGCTGCGGGTCGCCCCACTCCGCCATGCGGCGCAGCATGGAGAGAACGGGCGCAAGGCCGCTGCCGCCGGCGACGAACCAGCGCGGGTCCAGGCCCCGGTCGTGCAGCATGAAGCCGCCCTGCGGCCCGCACGCGATCAGTTCCATGCCGGGGGCCGCCGTGTTCGCCAGCCATTCCGAGAAGCGTCCGCCCGGCTGAAGCCGGATCAGCAGTTCGACCCGGCCGTCCCAATTGGGGGTGGAGGCGATGGAATAGGCCCGCGTCAGGCCGGCGCCGGGAACGGTCAGTTCCAGGAACTGGCCGGGCTCGAAATCCACCCCTGCCCCGCCGTCGGGACCGGGACCGAGGCGCAGGACGAGGCGGCGCATCGGGGCGCTGAGGGTTTCGATGGACTCGATGACGGCGGTGCGCTCGGGTTCCGGCTCGAACCGGATCGATGCCGCGTCGTAGGGCACGCGGAGATCGACGTCGGACAGCGGGCGGCAGCGGCACAGCAGGATGCCGCCCTTGTCCCGCTCGGTTTCCGGCAGGGCCGAGGGGCTGCACGGTTCCCGCTCGACCTCCCCGGTTTCGACATAGGCGAGGCAGGCGCCGCAGCTTCCCTGGCCGCACTGGGCCGGGGGATAGAGGTCCTGCCGGCCGGCGGCGTCGAGCATGCGCTCGTCCGGACCGCAGGCGAACGCGACGGACCGGCCGTCGCGCGTCTTGATGGTTATGCCGAAACCGGCCGTCACGTTCGCCTCGCTCATGTCAGGCGGCCTGACCGAGCGCGCGGGCGACATCGGCCGCCGCATCGCCGTTGGCGCGGAGGTCGAACTTCTCCTGGAGGACGGCCAGCAGCGTCGGCGTCAGGAAGGCCGGGAGCGTCGGGCCGAGATGGATGCCCTTGATCCCCAGCGCCAGCAGCGACAGCAGCACGGCGGTCGCCTTCTGCTCGAACCAGGAAACCATCAGCGACAGCGGCAGGTCGTTGACGCCGCACTGGAACGCATCGGCCAGCGCCGAGGCGATCTTGATGGCGGACCAGGCATCGTTGCACTGGCCGAGGTCGAGCAGGCGCGGGATGCCGCCGATAGTGCCGTGGTCCGTGCCGTTGATGCGGAACTTGCCGCAGCCCAGCGTCAGCATGACGGTGTCGGCGGGGGCGGCCTCCGCGACTTCGGTGTAGTAGTTGCGGCCCGGTGCCGCGCCGTCGCAGCCGCCGATCAGGAAGAACCGGCGGATCGCGCCGCTCTTGACCGCGTCGATCACGGTACCGGCGACGCCCATTACGGTGTCGCGGGCGAAACCGATGGTGGTCGTCTTCTCCGGCGCATCCTGGGTGAAGCCCGGCAGGGCCTGGGCGGCCTGGACGACGGGGGAGAAATCGCCGTTCTCGATGTGACGGACGCCCGGCCAGCCGACCGGACCGGCGGTGAAGATGCGACCCTTATAGGAGCGCTGCGGCTCGATCAGGCAGTTGGAGGTCAGCACGACCGGACCGGGGAAGGCGGCGAAGTCCGCGTGCTGGTCCTGCCACGCGCCGCCGAAATTGCCGGCGAGGTGCGGATGGGCCTTCAGCGCCGGATAGGCGTTGGCGGGCAAAAGCTCGCCATGGGTGTAGACGAGGATGCCGGTGCCTGCCGTCTGTTCCAGGATGCGGGCGAGGTCGCCGAGGTCGTGGCCGCTGACCAGGATCGCCTTGCCGGCGCGCGGCGTCATGCGGACGACGGTCGGCTCCGGCGTGCCGTAGGTGCCGGTGTTGGCGGCGTCCAGCAGTTCCATCACCTTGAGGTTCAGCGTCCCGGCGTCGAGCGCCAGGGCCAGCAGGCCGGGGATGTCGGTGGGGTCGCCGGCAAGGTCGGAGAGGATGCGGGCGATCTCGGCGTCGATATCGGGATGGCGAAAGCCCAGGACGGTGGCGTGGTGGTAATATGCTGCGACGCCCTTCATGCCGTAGAGCACCAGGACGCGCAGGCCGATCACGTCCTCGCCCACGGTTTCCACCCCGGCGCGGACGCCGAATCCAGCGGCTTCGGCCAGCATCAGGGCCTGGGTGGCGGGCGGCTGGTAGCTGGCGGCACCGGGAGGCGTCGCGAGAGGCGCGCCGGCGGCGGCCTTGCCGGCCAGGGCGTCGCGCAGCGTCACGGCCTGACGGACCAGTTGTTCGATCCGGACGGGGTTGAAGTTGACGTTGGTCAGCGTGGTGAACAGCGCGTAGTGGATGAAATCGTCCACGGCGGCATCGGTCACGCCGAGCGCCCGCGCCCTGTGCGAGACCTCTGCGCCAGCCCCTTGACCGCGTGGATCAGGATGTCCTGAAGGTCGCTGGTGAGGCCATCCTTGCCGCAGGTTCCCTTCTGCGAATGGCAGCCGGCGAGGGCGTCGATGTGCTGGGTCTGCTCGCACTGGTAACAGAACATGGGGTGCTCCTGGATCAAATCATTTCTGAAAACCTGGGGCGGCGGGATGGAGCGGTCTGCCGGCTCCGGCCTGCCGTCGGATGGGGTGTGTCCCACCCGAAAGGGTGGCGGACCTTATGCCGGGAGCGGCGGCGCCGGCTTGACCAACGTCAAGCGGCGGCGGGATCTGCGGATGTCCCGTTCAACGTGATTGGGGAATGCCGAAACAGGATGTATTCGGCTGCAAGCCATACCAGGAGCCGGAGAAATCGGCCTGTGAAAATAGTTTCATCGCATAATTGCATAGCATATGCGCGTAGGTCGGCTAAAGAAAAGCGGTAGCCGACCTATGGCATCAGTGCCTTCACCAAGGCAACTTCTTCGGTCCTTGATCTTGGATCGTCAAATCCGGCCAGTTCGTTTGATGCGTCGCCGCTGGCCTGACCAGGGCAATGCCGATATGTCAGGGAGCTGTGGGCGTATACTGGTCTGTCAGTGTCTTGATGTAAGCCACAATGGCCTTTTCCTCATCTGTTGTCAGCTTGTTGTTCCCGATGATTACCGCAGCAGGGTTGTCGAATTCCGACTTCGGCCAGCAGTTGTTCGCCAAGGCTTCCTTTTCCGTGGCATTGACGATCTTGATGGTCTCACATTTAACTTTGACGTCACGCGTATTGTAGAAGTGAACCAGACTGTCGAGGCTCTTGAACCAGCCATTGTGGGTGAACGCTTTGGTGAAGCCGGCGCTCACACCCTTCGCTGCGTTTCGTACGGTCGGTGTCTTGAAAAACCCTGGCGCTTCATCGGGCACATGGGCTTTCAGGCCGATTTTCTCGCCTACCGCAACACCTGGGATCTCACGGTTGAAAGGCGTGCCGATGTTGTGGTACCGGAAATCCGCGTAGATTTGTTGTGGCGCCTCACCCGAGGGATCGGCGGGCTGGCCTTGTCGAACTCCATTGTGGCATACCGAACAGCCGCCACTTTTTCCCGACTGGTTCAGCAGCGATGTGATTCCATAGAAAAGGTCATGGCCCTGGTTTTCCTCCTTCGTGAAGCCCTGAAGAGGAAATTTGTGGTCAGGATCAGCCGCCAGCGCCCGGTCTCTCTTTGAGCTGAACGAATTGACATCGGATGAGGACTGCCAAGCAGAAAGGGCCACGGCGATCCGCTTGAAGCTGGTCCGATAAGCCGGATTGGACTTCGGATTGGGTTGGCAATCTATCGCTTCGCCAAATGCCTTCTGATATAAATCCTTGTACTTGGCTGTTTTAACCATCTGGCAGACATTCTTCTCTCGAATGTTCTGCTCGACATCGTTTGGAAATGGATTCAAGGCCTGATCGGCTACCGGACCAAGATATTTCAAGTACTGAGCCTGTTTGGATGGCGGCAGGTCCGACTTCATGACGGTTTCACTGACCTGCCCGCCTGACGGCGCAACGGGACAGGTGCCAGGCGTCGCTCCGCAGCCTTCGGCGCGACCGTCCCAGAAGGTGCCGCCCAGCCAGGGTGGCACGAACGGGCCTGCTGGACTGCTCTTAAAAGGCGGACTGAAGGTGGCATAGGAATTATTCGGTGGCTTGATGCTGCCCAATGCGTGCGGCGCTGCGCCAGGTGCTACTACTGTCGTGCGGTTTATTTCGGAGTCCGGCAGTACCCAGCCTTTTCCAGGGGCGTGGCAGCTGGCACAGGCCTGCTTATTACTTGGTGTCGACAACTTTTCATCGAAGAATACGTGCTTTCCTAATAATTCTATTGAGTCAAGTGCAGTTGCCTCCGCACCAACAAGCAACAAAGGCAGCGCCGCTACAGATACTGCTATTGCAGACTTTAGTTTTTGATATGTCATTTTTTCCTCGCCTTTCCCTTCCGGCAAGGTAATCCGCGACCTCTCGCAGGTTATACCTCAGCTGGGGATATTTGAACGCAAGTGGTAGCACCATGAAAACACCAAGATCTACGAGGCTCACTCTCTCCTCTAATCTCAGCCTCGCACTCTATTCTCACTGTTCTGGAGGTAAGACACAGCATGCTTTGCTGCATACGTACTATTTTGCCGAATTTTATCGGAACTTAATGCCCCTCAATTCCACGGTATTAATCAGGGTCCACCCAAACGTGGCGGACTGCGCCCGAAGTAAGGGATTTGTCGAAAGAGCGCATATAACTGTCGACAGGTGCTTCGATGTCTTTTGGTCCACTGCCGCCTCAAGGGTGGATAGGTTCCGGCGGGAGTGACGCGCCGGGTGGCGAGTTGAGGCTTGTCACAAGCGCCGACTAACCCTCACCATTGTTAATGGGACTCCGGCAACCGGGCGCCGGAGACATGAGGGGCGTATTTCAAGAATGAATCCTGCGGATGGACTTCCGGTACCGCAACGGTACTGGGCTGTTTCGGCGATTGCGATCGCACTCACCATGGCGGTTCTCGACAGTTCCATCGCGAATGTCGCGCTGCCGACAATCTCGAAAGAGCTGAATATCCGGCCAGCCGACTCGATCTGGATCGTCAATGCCTATCAGCTTGCGGTCACGGTTTCGCTGTTCCCGCTGGCGTCGCTGGGCGACATCTTCGGGTACCGGCGGGTTTACTTGAGCGGGCTTGCGGTGTTCACCGTGGCGTCGCTGGCCTGCGCGATGTCGGATTCGCTGCTGACCCTGACGCTGGCGCGCATCGTCCAGGGTTTGGGCGCCGCCGGGCTGATGAGCGTGAACATCGCGCTGATCCGGTTCATCTATCCCTATAGTTTGCTGGGACGCGGAGTCGGCTATAACGCGCTGATCGTCGCGGTGTCCTCCGCCGCCGGCCCGAGCGTCGCGGCGCTGATCCTATCCGCCGCGTCGTGGCAATGGCTGTTCGCGACCAACGTGCCGCTGGGCCTGCTGGCGCTGTTCGTCGCGTGGCGTGCCTTGCCGGAAACTCCGCATGCCGACCGCAAGTTCGATGCACTCAGCGCTTTGCTGAATACCCTGACTTTCGGTCTGCTGATCGTCGGCATCAAGGGGCTGGACGATAGCCAGCATACGGCGCTGGTCGTTGCGGAACTCGGCGGGGCCTTGGTGCTGGGGTATTTCCTGATCAGGCGGCAGTTGTCGCAGGAAGCACCCCTGCTGCCGGTCGATCTGCTGAAGCTGCCGGTCTTCGCGCTGTCGGTGGTTACCTCGGTCTGTTCGTTCGGGGCACAGAGCATCGCCTATGTCTCCCTGCCCTTCTACTTCCAGGACGTCATCGGCCGGTCGCAGGGAGAAACCGGGCTGCTGATGACGCCGTGGCCGCTGGCTATCGCCGTCATAGCGCCTATCTCGGGCCGGTTGGCGGACCGCTACGATCCTGGAATCCTGGCGGCTGCCGGGTTGGGAGTTCTGGCGGTGGGCCTTGGGCTGCTCGCCCTGATGCCGGCGGACCCGACGATGGCCGATATCTCCTGGCGGATGGCGCTTTGCGGCTTGGGCTTCGGGCTGTTTCAGTCGCCGAACAACAAGGTGCTGATCACCAGCGCGCCGAGGGAGCGCAGCGGCGGGGCCAGCGGAATCCAGGCGACGGCCCGGCTGCTGGGCCAGACCTTGGGAGCGGCGCTGGTCGGGTTGATCTTTGGGCTGGTTCCCGATCATGGCCGGGGGACGGTCATCGCGGTGGGGCTTGCGGCCGGTGCGGCGGCGCTGGCGGGAGTCGCAAGCGGGTTGCGGCGGTTCACGGCGGCGCCGGGGCAGAGTTGATACCGGGAGCCTAAAGATGCCGGGATAAGCACACGCCGGGATCGAGCGGCCTTCCCGCTCGGGAAGATAGGGCCTTGACCCGGTTACGGGACAGGATCATCTTACCGAGCGGGAAGATAGGGGGTGCGCCGTGGAGATCATCGATTCAGCCAGCCGCTTCGGTGGCTTGATCCGCTTGCGCCGGCAGGCGCTTGGGCTGACTCAGCGCGACCTCGCCCTTGCCGTCAACGTCGGCGAGCGATTCATTGTCGATCTGGAGAGCGGCAAGCCGACTTGCCAGCTTGGCAAGGCCCTTGCCGTCGCCAGAGGCGTCGGCATCCGGTTGACCGATGCTGCTCCAGCCTTGTCCGGTGCCGAGCTTCCAGCCGCCGGCTCCGCCGACGCCTATCCCGACCTTCCCGATATCGGAGGGGATGCTTGACCACGCTCCCGATCCATTATGAAAGCTTCCTCGTCGGGAACATCACGCTTGCCGAGGATGGCCCCTCCTTCGCCTATGACCCCCGCTGGCCGAAGACGCGGGGAGCTTTCCCGGTGTCGCTGGGAATGCCGCTGGACCCCAGCCCCTTTGCTTCGGGAACGCTGCTGCCGTGGCTGGCCAACCTCCTGCCGGAAGAGGGCAATCTTCTCGCCATAGGACGGAACCTCGGCGTCTCACCCCAGGATACCATCGGAATCCTGGAGCGGATCGGCCGGGACACGGCAGGAGCCTTGACCATCGGGCGGCTGCGGGAGGGAGAGGTTCCCGGCTATCGGCCGATCTCCGGCGAGGCTGGTCTTGAACGAATCATCGATGAGCTTCCGGCCAAACCGTTCCTGGCGGGCGAGGACGGCGTGTCGATGTCGCTGGCCGGTGCCCAGGATAAGCTGCCCGTCGCGCTCATGGCGGATGGAACGCTCGGGATTCCGGTCAACGGGGCACCGTCCACGCATATTCTGAAGCCCGATGCGCGGCGGCTTTGGGGAAGCGTGCAGAACGAGGCCCTGTGCATGACCCTCTCCGATCTTTGCGGACTGAAGACCGCAAAGGTGACGATCGGCAAGGCCGGCGAGCGGAGTTATCTGCTGGTGACCCGCTACGACCGCGTGGAGCGGAACGGACGGCGCCTTCGCATCCATCAGGAGGATTTCTGCCAAGCGCTCGGCAAGCCGCCGGGGGCGAAGTACGAGCGGAACCGCTCCGGCGTCAAAGGGCCACACCTTGTCGACATGTTCGCGGTGGTGGACACTCACCTGACGGCGGCCGACCGCACCCGGCTGCTCGACGCCGTCATCTTCAACATCCTGATCTGCAACACGGATGCCCACGCGAAGAACTACAGCATCCTGCTCACGGGCCGGGGGTTCTCGCTGGCCCCGCTCTACGATCTCATGTGCGCGGCGACATGGGAGAACGTCACCAGGAACTTGTCGCAAACGCTCGCGGGCAAGGACAGAGGCGACTACGTGATGGGACGCCACTGGCAACGGATGGCCGGTGAGTGCGGCTTCAACCGCACCATGATCCTGCAACGGGTCGAGGCCCTTGCCGGGAAGGCTCGCCGGAATATCCCGCAGGCGGTCGAGTCGGTCAGGGCCATGCCCGGCGGCGGCCATCCGCTGCTGGGCGACTTCGCCGCCGCGATCAAATCTCGTTGCCGGACCGTGGTCCGCAACCTCGCCCATGTCGAGGAAATCGGCGATGGGGGCGGTGAAGATGCCGGGCCGGCACCGGAGGGGGCGGACACGGAAAGGGCCGCCGCGATTGCTCGCGGCGGCCCCTTTCAGACCAAAGCTTGAAGCGGGAGACGAGGGAGATTAATCCTCGCTCTGCTCCTTGCTCTGGGCGCGGCGGAGGGCCGCGCCGAGAATGTCGCCGAGGCTGGCGCCCGAGTCCGAGGACCCGAATTCCTGCATGGCCTGCTTCTCTTCTTCGACTTCCTTGGCCTTGATCGACAGGCTGATGCGACGGCCGCCGCGATCGACCTGAGTGACCTTGGCATCGACCTTTTCACCGACGGCGAAACGATCCGGACGCTGTTCGGAACGCTCACGCGACAGATCGGACTTGCGGATGAAGCCGGAGAACCCGTCGGCGACCGCGACTTCGATACCGCCATCGGTGATGGCCGTAACGGTCGTGGTGACGACGTCACCCTTCTTCATGCCGGCAGCGGCACTCTCGAACGGGTCCGAGGAGAGCTGCTTGATGCCCAGGCTGATACGCTCTTTCTCGACATCGACGTCGAGAACCTTGACCTTGACCTGATCGCCCTTCTTGAACTCGGCGATGGCTTCTTCGCCCGACTTGTTCCAGTCGATATCGGACATGTGGACCATGCCGTCGATATCGCCGGGCAATCCTACGAACAGGCCGAACTCGGTGATGTTCTTGACTTCGCCTTCCAGCTCCGTACCGCCGGGGAACTTGTCCACGAAGGACTCCCACGGGTTGTCCAGGCACTGCTTGAGGCCCAGGCTGATGCGGCGCTTCTGGGGATCGACGTCCAGCACCATGACTTCGACTTCCTGGGAGGTCGAAACGATCTTGCCGGGATGGACGTTCTTCTTGGTCCAGGACATCTCGGAGACGTGCACCAGACCTTCGATCCCCGGCTCCAGCTCCACGAAGGCGCCGTAGTCGGTGATGTTGGTGACGCGGCCCTTGAACTTGGCCCCGACCGGGTACTTGGCTTCCACGCCTTCCCACGGATCGGCCTCAAGCTGCTTCATGCCGAGGCTGATGCGCTGGGTTTCCGGGTTGAAGCGGATGACCTGGACCGTGACGGTCTGGCCAATCTGGAGGGCTTCCGACGGATGGTTGATGCGGCGCCACGCGATGTCGGTGACGTGCAGCAGACCATCGACGCCGCCGAGATCGACGAACGCGCCGTAATCGGTGATGTTCTTGACGACGCCCTGGAGAACCTGGCCTTCCTTGAGGTTGGCGACCAGTTCGGACCGGGCCTCGGCGCGGCTCTCTTCGAGCACGGCGCGGCGGGACACCACGATGTTGCCGCGCGAGCGGTCCATCTTGAGGATCTGGAACGGCTGGGGGGTGCCCAGCAGCGGGGAAATGTCGCGGACCGGACGGATATCCACCTGGCTGCCCGGCAGGAACGCCACGGCGCCGGAGAGATCGACCGTGAAGCCGCCCTTGACCCGCCCGAAGATCACGCCGGTGACGCGGGACTGATCGTTGAACGACTTCTCCAGCAGCGTCCAGGCTTCTTCGCGCTTGGCCTTCTCGCGGGACAGGACGGCTTCGCCGTTCTTGTCTTCCATCCGCTCGAGGTAGACTTCGACCGTATCGCCGGGCTTCAGTTCGACATTGCCGCCGGGGCCGCCGAATTCCTTGAGGGCAACACGGCCTTCAGACTTCAGGCCGACGTCGATAAGCACGTTGTCGTTTTCGATCGAGATGACACGGCCTTTGACGACGGTACCTTCCAGGCTGTCGCTGGTGCCGAGCGTCTCCTCGAGCAATGCGGCGAAGCTCTCCATTCCGCCAAAGCTCTCGGATCTAGCTGCTGCTTGTGCCATTGAAACTCCTAAGGTTGATCATATAGCCGCCCCCGAACCGTCGGCATCCGATGGTTGAAACGGAATGGGGGCCGCCGCGCCGGACCTCATGTCCGGCGACTTTGTTTTCTAATCCTGGACGGCGCTGGCTCGGCAGCAGGCCTACGCACAATGATCGGAGAGGCCGGTTTTGGAGCAGATGAAAGATATCGCCGCGTCGAGTGCCTGATCGGCGTTCATTGACGAGGTGTCAAGCAAAAATGCGTCGGCAGCCGGCTTGAGCGGGGCCACCGCTCTCTGGCTGTCGCGCGCATCTCGTTCTCTCATGTCCTCCAGGACGGCTGCATATATAACCGGGACGCCGCGTTCCCGCAACTCTTTCAGGCGCCGTTCGGCCCTTGCTTCGACCGACGCGGTGACGAAAAGCTTGGCGTCGGCATCGGGGCAGACGATGGTGCCGATATCGCGGCCGTCCAGCACCGCGCCGCGCGCGTTGCCGGGGGGGTATGCGGCGAAATCGCGCTGGAACGCCAGCAGCGCTTCCCGCACCGCCGGGACGATGGCGACCTGGGACGCGGCGGAGGCGACCTCGTCGGCGCGGAGATCCTTGTCGGCGAGGACTCGGGGCGTGGTTTCCGGATGCAGGGCGTAGGCGGCCTCGGTCGCCTGGGCGGCGTCGGAGGGGTCGCCGCCGGCGCGCAGCACGGCGAGGCCGACTGCGCGGTAGAGCGAGCCGGTGTCGAGATGGGCGAAATGCAGGCGGTCGGCCAGCCGGCGCGACAGCGTACCCTTGCCGCTGGCGGCCGGTCCGTCGATGGCGATGACCATTGCTTTGGGCCGTGCGTCGGGCATGGGATACCTCATCGGGATTGCTCGCGTATCATGCGGTGGGCCGGGCCGTCGTTTGAGCGGTCGGTTAGGCGGCAGGTTGGGAGATGCGGGCGCCGAGGCCGTTCATCAGGTCGACGAAGCCGGGGAAGCTGGTATCGATGAAGCCTGCGTCGTCCACAGCGACCGGCTCGGCCGAGGCCATGCCGAGCACCAGGAAGCTCATGGCGATGCGGTGGTCCATGGCGGTCGCCACGGTGGCGCCCCCCGGCGGCACACCGGCGCCGTGGACGGTCAGGCTGTCGGGGCCGGCTTCGACCCCGACGCCGCAGGCGTCCAGGCCGTTGGCGACCATCGCGAGGCGGTCGCTTTCCTTGACGCGAAGTTCGGCCAAGCCATGCATCGTGGTGGTGCCCTCGGCGCAGGCGGCGGCGATGGCGAGGATCGGGTACTCGTCGATCATCGACGGCGCGCGGTCGGGCGGGACGGCGACGGCGGTCAGGGCGCTGGAGCGGACGCGGAGGTCGGCGACGGGTTCGCCGGCTTCGACCCGGCGGTTCAGGAAGGTGATGTCGGCGCCCATCTCGATCAGGGTGTCGTAGAGGCCGGTGCGGCGCGGGTTCATGCCGACATCGGTCAAGGTGATGTCGGAGCCGGGGCGGATCAGGGCCGCGACGGTCAGGAAGGCGGCGGAGCTGGGATCGGCCGGGACGTGGACCGGGCGGCCGGTGATCT